>JADGEP010000125.1:6071-9642 GCA_016744275.1 Candidatus Krumholzibacteriia bacterium
CCGGTGGAAGTCCATGCCAGTTGTTTTGGCGCTCAGGGTGCCGCGGCGACTGGGCACAAGCTTTTGTTGATCCGCGATACCCGCACTCGTCAACACGAAGACGAGTTGCGGGCCGCGCGACTGGCCAAACTGCCGCTGCTCAACCAGGTGAGTGAGGCGCTCTATGGTGCCCAATTGAATCTTGACCAGATCCTGCAGGCGGTCTTGGTCTGCATGACCGCTGGTCAGGGATTGCGTTTCAATCGGGCCTTTCTCTTGTTGGTCGATCCCAAGACAGAAACACTGCAGGGCGAGATGGCCATCGGGCCGAGCAATGCCGATGAGGCCAGCCGGATCTGGCAGGACCTGGCTCACCAACCCACTGAACTGATCGAGATGGTGACCAGTTACGACAAAACCATCAAGCAGACTGATGTGGCGGTCAATGAGATCGTGCGTCACATGAGCATCCCCTTGAAGGACGCGGAGAATATTCTGGTGAGCACCATGCGCGAAGGCCATGTGCACCGCGTGGGGGCGTCGGCCGATCAGCCCGGAGTAGAGACCCTGCGTCACTGGCTGGGGTGCCACGCATTTGCCATCGCGCCCATGAGTACGCGCAGTGGACCGGTAGGTGTGATCGTGGCGGACAACGCGATTTCGGGCACGACAATCACAGACTTGGATTTGGAATTTTTGCAGATGTTCGCCAATCAAAGCGCCGGGGCCATCGAGAATAGCCGCCTCTATACCGAGTTGGAACAGAGGCTCAGCGATTTGCGCACCGCGCACCGAAAACAACGGGAAGATCAGGAGACCCTGCTGAAGATGGAACGCCTCAGTGTGATGGGGGAAACCAGCGCCATTGTGGCCCATGAGTTAAGGAATCCTTTAGTTGCAATTGGTGGATTTGCACGCAATCTGACCCGCGGCATCGAAGCCGGTGACCCCAACCGGGTGGCCGCCACGATCATTGTCGAAGAGGTGGGGCGCATGGAGAGAATCATCCATGACCTGCTGGATTTCATCCGCCCACCAAAGCTTTTGCGCCAGGCCCTGGTCGTTGATGAGATCGTGGCCCAGGCCACCCAGAAATACCGACCCCGCGCCGAAGAGGCCGATATCAAACTGGTTTTGGATCTGCAAGCGGGCGGTCAAGTGGCTGAGATGCACCCTGGTGAGATTCAACAGGTGATGCAGAATTTCCTGTTCAATGCGATCCAGGCCCTGGATGGGCCGGGCCGGATTGAAGTGCGCTCCCGCGGGGTTGAAGGCGGTATTCGGGTGTCTGTGGTCGACAACGGGCCCGGATTTGATGCCGCTTCGGTCGAAAAACTGCACACGCCATTCTTTTCGACCAAACCCACCGGATCCGGTCTGGGATTAACCATTTGTGCCCAAATCATCAAGGCTCACGGGGGTGTGATCGAGGCGGAAAATGTGGCGGAGGGCGGCGCGGAGTTCTCATTTATCCTGCCATTGCCAAAGCCGGAAGCTTAACAAAAAACTCACCAAAATGGCCCGGAACCTGCTAGCCGGGGCGTGAGGATTTTGCTACATTGCTTTCAGGTAAAGGACATTTTGCCTACCGGCAACAAGGATGTTGCGGGGAAATGGGGTCCTTGTTGAAAGACATGCGCCAACAGGAGGAATCGCCATGAGTAAAGTATTGATAGTTGATGACGAGCCGCATCTGCGATTGCTGTACGAAACAGAATTGCGCCGCGCCGGTTACGAGACCATGACCGCCGGCAACGCCCAACAGGGGTTGGAATTTGTCGAGACCATGGATCCGGATCTGGTGATCCTGGACATCCGGATGGCCGGCATGGATGGGATCGAAGCCCTGCAGCGCATTCTGGAACGGAAAAACAGTCTTCCCGTGGTCCTGAACACCGCTTTTTCCAGTTACCGCGACAACTTCCTGACTTGGGCAGCGGACGCCTATGTGACCAAGTCGGCGGATGTCACCGAGTTGCTCGAGACGGTGGAGGGCCTGTTGAAGCCGGAACTGGCAACGGGGCGGTAGCCCCTCGGTTCATTCGTGTTCCCAATATTTTATCAGTCTTCCTAGCCGACGGTGAGGTGGGGTCTTGAGTGAACCCGTGTTGAGTACCCGTGACCTGGTGAACAATACCCTGACCTTGATTTTGGCCGGCGGGCAGGGCGAACGTCTTTCTCCCCTGACCAAAGATCGCTCCAAACCGGCGGTGCCCTTTGGGGCCGCTTACCGCATCATCGATTTCACCTTGAGCAATTGCATCAACAGTGGCCTGCGCCGGATCTACGTCCTGACCCAGTACAAGAGCTACTCCCTGGACAAGCACCTGCAACGCGGCTGGAATGTTTTCAGCTACGAGAGCGGCGAATTCTGCTACCGCATTCCGCCCCAGCACCGTGTCGGACAAAAATGGTACATGGGCACCGCCGACGCGGTGTACCAGAACATTTACCTGTTGGAAAACCGGCGCCCCGAACACGTGCTGATTCTCTCGGGCGACCACATCTATCGTATGGACTACGCCAAGATGCTGAAGCATCACGCAGGTCATGCGGGCTGCCTGACATTGAGCGCCGCGGTGGTGCCCAAAGAAGGCGCCGACCAGTTCGGCATTTTGGAAGTCGACGAGAACTGGAAAGTGGTGGGCTTCGAAGAAAAGCCCAATGACCCCAAGACTATTCCCGGTGATCCGGACCACTGCCTGGTGAACATGGGTGTGTACATCTTCGATACCGAAGAACTGGTGCATGAGTTGTGCGTGGATGTGAAGAAGCGGGAAAGCAATCACGACTTCGGCAAGGACATCATCCCGGCCCTGGTCGAGCGCGGGGAAGTGCACGCCTATCCATTCCGTGACCCGGAGACCCTGGAGTCGGAATACTGGCGCGATATTGGCACCCTGGACAGCTACTACGATACGGCCATGGAGTTGGTCTCCCGTGAACCGCAGTTTGATCTGTACGATAAAAACTGGCTGTTCCGGGCTTGGCAACCACCGGTCCCACCCAGCAAATCGGTGCATGGTTTTACCGAAGACGGCACCCGTCCGGGCCGGGTCGAAGACAGCATCGTGGGCGGCGGTTCGATCATCTCCGGCGGCACCGTGGAGCGTTCCATTGTCGGGCGCGGCGTGCGCGTGAACTCGTACTGCCACATTTCCGATTCGATCATCATGGACGACGTGACCATCGGACGTTATGCCCAGCTGAAGCATTGCATCATCGACAAGGATGTGATCATTCCGGAAAACTTCCGGATCGGTTTCGACGAAGAGCAGGACAGGCGCCTGTTCACGGTTTCAGATTCGGGCATCGTCGTGGTGCCCAAAGGCATGGATCTGACGGAAAAGGGATAGGGCCCCGTGCGCCCTATCTCACCAGGACCAGCCTCTGCACCATGGGGCGGCCGGGCAAACTTCCCCGCGCCGTCAGTTGTGCAAAATACACGCCGGATGGCTGGTTTTGCCCGGCGCCATTGCGACCTTCCCAAACCGCCACGCTGCGCCCCGCCGGATACGCCTTGTTGTCCAACAACCGCTCCACCAATCGCCCTGCCACGTCGTATACCGCGACTGAAACTCTGCTCGGCGCG
>JADGEP010000126.1:0-9249 GCA_016744275.1 Candidatus Krumholzibacteriia bacterium
GTGCTGGCCCGCCTGGAACGCAACCGACGCGTGCGCAACGCCCGCCTGACCAGCGGTGACCGCTTCAGCCGTTCCAATACCGACGAAACCGTGGTCATGCTCGACCGCCAGGCCCTGGCCAGTCACCGACTGAGCATGGCCGAAGTCATGGGCCACATCCGGCGCCTGCTGGGCGTGGAAAACCCCTGGCACATGGTCGTCGACGGCGAAGACCAACGCCTGATGCTCACCTTCGACGACGCCGAGAGCATCGAGTACGATCAGATCCTGGGCCGCACCATGACCACCAGCCGCGGCCAGAAAGTGCAGCTCGGCCGCTTGATCACCATCGAGAGCCGGCCGGAAATCAGCTCCATCAATCGCCACGACCAGAAGTACAGCCAGCAGGTCAACTGGGAGTACATCGGCACCGACCGCATGCGCCGGCAATTCATCAAGGACATCGTCGCGGGCATCCAACTGCCTTACGGCTACACCGCCGAAGACATGAGTGGCCAGCAGATCACCGAAGAAGAAGAAGCCGAGTTGATGAGCACCTTGTGGCTCACCGGTGCCTTCATCTTCATGGCCCTGGCCGCCATGTTCGAAAGCTTTGCCCTGCCCCTGTTGGTATTGCTGTCCATCCCCATGGCCATGGTCGGTGTGGGCGGAATCTTTTGGGGCACCGGCGCCGAGTTTGATTCGTCCGCCAAGATCGGACTGATCCTGATGTTCGGCATCGTGGTCAACAACGCCATCCTGCTGGTGAACCGTTTCCGGATACAAGTGCGGGAGATTCTCGAAGAGGAGAACATCGCCACCGGCGACGGCTATGGTCAGGTGCCTGAAAAGCGCCGCCTCGGGGGCTTCGACCTGTGGCGCCTGTCGACCGAAAATCGGCAACGCATCCTGCAGAAGGCCATCATGGACGGCACCCGGATCCAGATGCGTTCGATCCTGCTGACCAGCGGCACCACCATTGCCGGTCTGCTGCCGTTGCTCTACAAAAAGGACGCGGCGGCAGGCAAGGATATTTGGGAGAATCTTGCGCTCAGTTCCATTGGTGGCCTGGGCAGCTCGACCGTGTTGATCCTGATGGGAATTCCGGCATTGTACTGGATTTTCACTCGCTGGGGCTGGGGCATGGCGCGGCTGGGAAAACGGCTGCCCAAGGTTGAAGAACCTGCGCCACCGCCAGAAGTGGCCAACTTGCCCGAGTAGATGCCTGCAAATTCCAAAAAAGTGCCCGGCCAAATGGCTGGGCACTTTTTCATCCCCGGAGCACAATCCGGGGATTGCAATCAGCGATACAACGCCTTGGTGCGGCTCCAGGCCAAACCCTGCACCGACACCGGTCCGGTTTCAGCCGCCTGGAATACCAACTGGAATCCGGACGCGTCGTCGATCGGTTCGGTCACATCCGCATCCCGGCCGCCATCCACCTGTAAGAAATAGGATTCTCCGGCTGCCAGCTCACCTTCCAGAACCGTGTCCTGGTGCAGTTGCACCCGCAGAACATCCGCCGCCGAGTCGGTCAGTGTCACCCAGGGTGAGATCCCGTCGACCACCGACAGTTCCAAGCGGTAAACGCCTTGCCGCGCCACACTGAATGAAACCGAAGTGTGGAAGGCGCAAGACATGCGCTCCACACTTCCGGGCACAGGGCTGGTGAATTCAGTGGCGTAAAGCCCGGACAGCTCAAGGCCAGCACTACCAACCACAACGTCCGTCGCTTGATACATCAGAGCCGTGCCGCGGCCAGTGGCCACCACGATTTGATCGAATTCCATTTCACTGGAAGTGACCGATTCATGCCAGTTGGTGCCGTCTGCTTCGCGGACCTGCGCGGTGATGATGCGGCTCACATCGTGAGCCACAATCTCCCCCTCGGCCGTTTGGGCACCGACCAGAGCCTTCAAACTGCCCCACGACTCTTCATCGGTGCTCACTGGTCCGCAAACGCCGCCGACGGTCGGCAAGACTTCGGTGACTCGCAAATGGTGATCTATGGGCATGGGATACATGGCTCCCGGGATGCCGTACAGGTCAACGGCGGTGTTGGTGTCCACGTAACCCTGGTAGCTTTCCGGAGCGACAGCGCTGAAATCCAACATGCCACCCTCAGGCACCACACCGGTCCAGCAGTTGTCCGGGCAAGGCGTGATCGTCACGCCCCAGGTTTCGGTCACCAAAAAGCCTCGGGCGGCTACGGCCTGCCCACATCCGGCTTCATGGATGCCCGGTGTCAGGTTTTCCCGGGTGCCATCGCCAAGCATGACATAGACCTGAAATGCATAGAATTGGTCGTTGGCCGGCGCTGCCACCGTGAAAGTTTCGTAGTTGCCAGTGAAATGAGTGGGCATCAAGATAGCCGGCAAGGCCAGCGGCGCAGCCGGACCGCACTGGCCCACCATGGAGTATTCGATGAACACATCCATACCGGTGTAGGATTCTCCCAAATCGTTAAATATATCGAGGTCGATCGTGATCGTGGTGCCATCACAATCCGACCCCACAAAAGCCGACCCCATCGCCGCCGCAGGCAGCAACAAAACCGCAAACAGAATTCCCAATACCCCACGCATAACCGCACCTCCGCAAAAACAAATCATGAGCGAAAAATAACCCAACAGATCAGGGGCCAGAACCTCCGAAATTTGGGCCAGACGAAACGAAATCCGGCCAATTGACCTCTCCAATGGACAAAAAACCAGGCCGATAATGATACTGGCCCCGACAAAATCTGGCAAACCTCAGGATCACCACGCAGTCGCAGACCAAGGCCTGTCAGGACTTCCACGCCTCAATTTTACCACATTCGCGGCGTGGCGATCAATCCGGTTATGACCGCGCGTCTTCGACAGGTGGCGGTTTGTAACCCTTTCCTATCATCCACCGTAGGTGTAGACTGATCCCGCAGGGATCTGCTGTGATTTTGCCGTTTGTGAAAGGACCGTTCATGTACCGACATAAGAAGTTCCGCCACCAGAGCCTCGTACTGGTCGCGCTGGCCCTGGCCTGCTTGGCCGGGTCTGCAGTGGCCGCCGATGCGCCACCTGGTGACCCTCTGGAAATGGCCCGCAGCGCTTTTCAGGCTGCTGAGTCTCCCGAGGCACGCCTGGCCATTGTGAAAACCTTCCTGACAAACCACCGCGATCATCCCGGCCTGGGCGCTGTGAGCGCGGCGGGACCCAATCTGCTGGCCGGAGAAATGGCCGAAAAGGAGCTCAAGCTGGCGAAAGACCCTGAACTCAAGTCCAATTTGCAGGGCATCCTGCTGGGGCTTCTGTCCGAGCCTAAATACCAAAACAAAATGCAGAAACTCGTGGGCGAGATGTATGATGTGGCTGACATGTCCTACGTCGAACACCTGGAAGTGATTCGTGCCGCGGTGGGCGCCAACGCCTGGCCAACGGTGGATAATCATGTGGCTGCCGCCATGCATTTGGCGACTCCCGAGGCGTTTCGTGAAGCCTATCCGGACCGGGATTTCAGCGACGAATACATCGCCGAGGCCGGACGCAACCGCCAGGGACTGCTGCAGACATTTGCTGGCTGGTCAGCGGCCAACCAGGGCCAAATGAAAGAGGCGCTCAAGACTTTCGAGGCCGCCGCCACCATGGTGCGCACCTCGTTCTTTGGCTTGCCCGAAAACGACCTTTACCGGTATTGGGGCTACACCCTGCTCAATATTTCCGAGCTCGAAGCTGGGGTTGAGAAACTGGCTCTGGCCAACATCTACAACCGGGACAGCGATGCCGGCGAAGAGGCCCGTGAAGCCTACGCCGTTATCGGCCGCAAGCAGGCCTTTGACGATTACCTCTGGGAGTTGCGGCAGAAGCACGCACCCAAAGTGGAGAACTTCACGGCGGTCGACTACACCGACGCCGCCCATTCGTACGACAGTCTGCGTGGAAAGAAAGCGACGCTGCTCGCCTTCTGGTTCCCCACCTGAGGCGGCTGCCTCGTGGAGTTGCCACGACTGGAGCCTTTGTATCAGAAATATCGCGCCCAGGGATTTGAAGTTCTCGCGGTCGAGTCGCAGCGTGACCGCGACCGGGCCACCAAGTTCATCGCCAAAAACAATCTCAGCTACCCGTGCCTGGAGAATGGCGACGGTGACGCCGAGTTTGTCTACAACACCTTTGGCGTGACCAGCCACCCCACCTCATTTCTCATCGATGGCGAAGGAAACATCCTCTTTGTCCATGTGGGATTTTCGGAGGGTGACGAGGACAAGCTGGCCCTGGAAATCGAACGAATTCTGGCCCTCTGATCTGACATGACTTCTCCTTTGCCGGCACCTCTCTGGTGCCGGCATTTCTTATCCCATTCGGACGCAAACGGCTGTTTGGCACATTTGGCTCAATATCGAGCTTCTATGTCCGATATAGAAACCGCCCAGGGATAGGATTTAAAGAGAGGGACATATCGCCATGCTGAATCGATCCGGATTTACACTTATCGAACTGATGATCGTCGTGGTGATCATCGGCATTCTGGCTGCCATCGCCATCCCCAACTTCATCAACATGCAGGCCCGCGCGCGCGAAGCGGAGGTCAAGTCCAACGCACACATCGTGCAACTGGCGGCCGAAGACTACAGCGTGCGCAATGATGGCGCCTACTCCGATGCTGCCCCAGATTTGCTGCCGCTGCTGCCAGGCGGAGTTCTGTTGAGCAACTCGTTCACCGGTGTCGCCACCGAGCCGCAATTTGCGGCCGCCGCCGCTTTGGCGGGCCAGGTGGGCATTGAGGTTTTTATGCAGGGCGGCGCGGCCGTCGGGTACACCCTGACGGGATTTGGCAAACTGGCTGAGATCTACCGGATCGAAATCGGACGATAGAGCAGCCGTTTTGGTGGCCACAATTGCCTGAAGGTGATAGGCTTTGCCCTTCACCTCAGGAGGCTTCCGCTGAACACCGAACACACATCATCCGATGCCAGGCTGCAGGTCGGAGAGTGGGAAATCACCCCCGCTCGCCATGTCGTCAGCCGCGATGGCCAAGAGCAAGCGCTGGAGCCCCGCCTGATTCAGGTACTTGTCCATCTTGCCCAAAAACCGGGGCAGGTTGTCACCCGCGCCGAGTTGCTGAACGCCGTCTGGGAAGACACCGTAGTGCAGGAAGAGGCCCTCACCCAAGCGGTGTCTCAGCTGCGCCGGGTCTTTGGTGACGACCCCCGGCAATCCCGCATCATCGAAACCATTCCCAAACAGGGTTATCGCCTCATTGCTCCGGTCACTTGGCATCGGGACACCGAAGTCAGCAAGCCCGATCAAACAGAGACCGGACGATCCCACTCACAGCCCACTTCTGCCACTGAGTCCGCCCCCTGGCAACGGAAACAATTCTGGCTAACCATTGTAGCTCTGACCGTTGTTTGGCTGGCCTGGCAACAGCTGGGCCCTGACCCGGGTGGAGATCAGGGCCCGCCGATTGTGGCCGAATTCCTGCCCGCACGGCCGCTCACATCATTGCCGGGAACCGAGGCCTATCCGGCCGTCAGCCCGGACGGCCAACTGGTGGTTTTTGCGGTGCGCGGTGAAGAGGAATCA
Source organism: Candidatus Krumholzibacteriia bacterium (assembly GCA_016744275.1). Lineage (GTDB taxonomy): Bacteria > Krumholzibacteriota > Krumholzibacteriia > LZORAL124-64-63 > LZORAL124-64-63 > JAGRNP01. The sequence continues at coordinate 5,538 of JADGEP010000126.1, forward strand.
GAATTTCGCTTGCACTTGCAACGCATCGGCGAGAGCGAAGCCCGGCCACTGACAGACGAACCGGGAACGGAGATCCTGCCGGCCTGGTCGCCGGATGGCGAACGACTGGCCTTTGTCCGGCAGAATAAGGACGGGCGGCGGGTCTGCATCGTGGCTGCCATTGGCGGGCCGGTGCAGGAATGGGGACCACCCCACCGCTATTTTGGCGGCGTGGACTGGTCTCCCGACGGCACCACCATTGTCTACTCGTGGAAAGACATCCAGGAAAGCCCCATGCGGTTGATGTCCCTGAGCCTGGCCAATGGGCGCACCGACACCCTGACCACCCCGGAGCAATTGGCCCGCGGTGACAGCTACCCTCGCTATTCTCCGGACGGGAGCACGCTCGCTTTTGTCCGTGGCGACCGCGGCGCTTCGCGGGATGTGTTTCTGATGCCGGCCGCCGGCGGAGCTGCTCAAAAGCTGACCCACGGCTTCTATTCATGTGGCGGACTGGACTGGGCTCCTGACAGCGAATCGCTGGTGCTATCGGCGACTCTGCGCGGTCCTTTTGAGCTGTGGCGAGTCGTCGCGGACGGTGGCGCCACATCATTGTTGCCCACTCGCGGCCACCGCATTTTGCACCCCAGCTGGGCCAGCCTCGGCGGCCCTTTGGTCTTCGTGGAAAACACTTTGAACTCAGGCCTGATGCAATTGAATCTGGACACGGATCAACCCGCCGCCGTGGTGGCGGCTTCGACCCGTCTGGACATGAGCGCACGCTTTTCCCCTTCTGGCGAAGAGATCGTCTTCATTTCCGAACGTGGTGGAACCCGGGAACTGTGGCTCAGCAACGCCGACGGCAGCGGCGCCCGGCCCTTGACAGATTTTTCGGGCAACGCCTTGCGCAAGCCGCGTTGGTCTCCCGACGGCAGGCGCGTCGCGGTCAATGTCGCTCGGGATGGATACTTGCAGATCGTCGTGGTGGATGTCGCGACCGGACTGCAACGCCAGGCCACCCAAGGTGGCGGCCACTACCGGCTGGGACATTGGTCCGACGAAGGCGACTGGCTTTACTATTCCCGGGAAAGCGGCCCCATCTGGCAGATCGGCCGGGTGCGTTGGGATGGCACCGATGCCGTGGATGAAAACCTGGATGGTTGCCTGTCGGTGCACACCCAGGCAGACGCGGGAATCTTTTACTTCAAGGAAACTGCGCCCGGACTGTACCGCCGCACAGATGCCGGCCAGGAAGAACTGGTCGTCACTGAGGCCAATCTCCATGACCAGAATAATCTTCAATTATCAGCCGACGGATACTGGTTCATCCAGGCCGCCGACCAGGAATCCTGGCTGGCCTTCTACACCTTTGCCTCCCAAGAGGTGCAGCGGTTGCGCCGCCTGGATGGCAATCCCACCGGCGAGTTTCACCTCTTTGCCGACGGGCAACGTTTGCTCTACACAACGATCGTGCAGTCGGGCAGCGACCTCGCGCTCGTGCCCGAACTGCACTGAACCAAACCCTGGCCGAACCTACCTGACCAAAGTCACTCGCGAATCGCTAATGCCTTGGGCTGTGCGCAAACGGACCTGATAAATGCCCGTGGCGACAGCCTGGCCACGGCTATTGTCCCCGTTCCAGGTGAGTTGGTGGTTGGTGGCCGCCAGGACGGAATCGGCCAGAACCCGCACCCGCCTGCCGCGCAGATCAAAAACTTCGACCAATACGGGCCCCTGCCGCGGCAAATCGAAGGCCACCATCACTCGCGGGTTGGCCGGATTGGGAAAAGTGCGCAGGTTGGTTTTGCCGGGGCTCGGCAATACCGCTGATACCGTTGGCAGGAACGATACTTCGTGCAGCAACGGAGATCGGCCGGGATCATTGCTGGCCAGGAACGCCCGGTACTGAACATAGCGACCGAGTCCACCGCCCAGGGCACCGGGCGTGGTGATGTCAGCAGACCAGGCGCCGAGGTCCCCCGCGTCGTCTGCGCCGCGCACTTGAAAATGCACCGCTGTGCCGGCCGGTGTTGTCGCCGTCCAACCGATTTCACCCGGCGCCGAACCGGCGTCCAGGATGGAGCTGGTCAAGGTGCCAGCAGCAACAAATTCGGTGGGCTCGTACCAGCGGATCAGATCGCCGGTATTCGACGACCCGATGATTTCCAAGGCCCCATCGCCATCCAGGTCACCAATGTCCAGGGCCAAGGGACGGGCCAGTTGATAGTCGACCAGATGCCTGGTCCAGGTGGTAGGCGTACCGCCAACGTTTTCCCACCAGGCGATCACGTTGCTACCGTAGGATGCCGCGACCAGGTCCATCCGGCCGTCGCCATTGATGTCTCCCAACTGCAATTGATGGTTGTTGCTCAAAGTCGTGTCGACGATTTGACTGTCCCAGACCAACGGTGTGCCGCCCTCATTGCGCCACCATTGAACCCGGCCATTAAATCCCACCGCGGCCGCATCCAGGTCGCCGTCACCGTCGATATCACCAGTGCGCACGGAGCGGCCTCCAAAAAAGAGACCGTCGATTATGGTCTTGGTCCAGGTGATCGGGCTGGTGCCGGAATTGCGCCACCACGCCACCTGATTGCTGGTCGTGCCGCAGGCCAGGATGTCCATATGGCCATCGCCATCAAAATCGGCCGGACGGGCTGAATGGGCGCCGTTAAATCCCGCAGCCACCGTCTCGCGAGTCCAGCCAATGGGTGTTTGGCCATCGTTGCGCCACCAGACAACTTCGGCGCCGGTCAAAGAGGTACCCACCACATCGGTGTGGCCGTCGCCGTCAACATCACCGGCTGCGATTTCCCAGGCTTCGCCCCAGCTGGAATCGACATCCTCGGCCGTCCAAGCCACGGGGGAATTGCCGTCGTTCAGGTAGCAGGTGACCCGCCCGTAGCGATTGCCAGAGCTGGCGACCAGATCGAGGTCCATGTCCCCATCAATGTCGATCGCGAAGACCGCCGCGACGTCCTGGTAGTCTGCGTCCAGGGTCGAGGCGGTGAAGGTGGGCGGAAAGTCGCCATTGTTGTCCCACAACGTCAGCGATCGGTCGTATTCCGCGGTCGCGACGATGTCGACATCACCGTCGCCATCAAAATCGGCGGCTTCCAAGCCGAAGGCACCATCGAGACCGCTGGCCAGGAGTGTTTTCCCGGTTGATGCCAGGGCGGTGCCCGAGAGTCCCACCTGGCCCTTGATGGTCAGCCAGGACACGGCGTCGCCCAGCGCAAATTCGGCGCCCAGCGCACCCACCGGGCCAACGGATCCTGGCCCGCCGGACCAATCGCTCTGGACCTCCTGGGCCCATACCCCGAGAGCCCAACCCAGGCTCAGGGTCAGGATCAACATCAGTCGTATGAACAGTCTATGCATGGCAATCTCCTTTGAAAGCAGACGAGGGACACTCTTGGCGGGTTATCCCGCAGTAGCATGAGGTCACGATAGCCGCCGCTAAAAAAAGGGGCCTGAAGGAAAGGTTGAGAGAAGGTCTGGATGGTGTTGAGATGGTGTTGAGATGCCCGATATCGCAACCCAGGTGCTCCAAAATTCGCAAAACTGATCATTTTGACCAGTTTAAGTGGTGCAATTTCAACAACTAGCACATAAAGGCGTTTTTTTTGTAAAATCGTGAAAAGATACTTGATTCGGTTACCGAACATAGTATACAATCACTCCGATGAGTTCACAGAATACCGTTCGGCCACCCAACAGGGAGATCCTGATA
>JADGEP010000126.1:9259-9637 GCA_016744275.1 Candidatus Krumholzibacteriia bacterium
TCCCGTCGCGCTGGCGGCCTTCGGTGCTGGCACCGCAGTCGCCCAGGCCGATCTCACGGTGGACCCCGCCGAGATCAGCTTTGGATTCATGAACATCTTCAACCTGCCCGCTCCTGATGGAGACGGTGCCTACAAGTTCGGCAGCGGCTGGGGATTGCCCGACTTGACCGCAAACTTTGCTGGCGCCGTCTTGACCCTGGGTCCCAATACGATCGGTGACCCCGATCCCTATTGGTACATCGGTGGCGGAGCCCCGGGCTCGGCTGGCAACAAAATCATGGAAGCCAACTCGTACGGCCAATCCGATGGCCCCCTGGCCGGACAGACGGTGACCTTCAGCGGCAACGGGCTGGCCCACGGCATGACCGGCGCCCACAC
>JADGEP010000127.1:0-6729 GCA_016744275.1 Candidatus Krumholzibacteriia bacterium
CACCTGATGAGTGCGGCCGGATATGCCACCACCCAGGTGCACCCGTGCCAGCAACGGCCGGGCCACAAAGCCCAGCTTGCGCAAGACCATCAGCATCAAGCCATTCAATTCAAAGCAGTATCCGCCCCGCCGGTTGTGCACCAGTTTGGCCACCAGGTGATTGGGGGTCAAATCCACCCCACGCCCCAGCTGGATGTCGAAATTTTCAAAAGGGATGCTGAAAAACTGGGCTTCGTGCAGGGTTCGCAGCCCCGACTCGTCGCGGGCAGGGACGTGGCTCAGGCCCACGCGATCCAGGTAGGCCTCCATCTCCAATTCTGGCTGCACTCGGGCCTCCGGTATGGTCGCGGCGAATTCGAATCGCCGGGAAGTAAAAAAGGGCCCCTCGCCTGAGGGGCCCCCAACATACTCAAATTCGCGCCAAACTACCGCCCGTTGTAGGCCTCAATCTGAGCGATCGCGGTGCCATCGTAGCAATAGGTGGCCACGCCGTCAGGCATTCCGTCGCGCCCGATGGTGAAATTCCCGTCGGCCGTCAGGTTTTCCGGGGTGTAGACATCAAAGCCGGTGCCCTCGCCCATGGCGTAGGCAAACAGCATGTATCCGACCACCATTCCGGAGTCATCATACTGCGGATGATAGGTGTATCCGCCAGCAAGGTACTCGCCTGCCGGGGTGGCTTCCGCCAGCGGGAAAAAGGACAAGTAGCCCTGATCCACCAGCTGCATCGGATCGTCGGGATAATGGCCATCATTGTCCAAACTGTACATGGTCATGGCCTCATCCAGCACGCCAATGGCCGCACGGCAATCCTCCAATTCGGAATCGTGCTCACCCTTCATCCGTTCCTGCTCCATGAGAGCCGGCAACTCTTCCAGCAATCGGTAGACAACCCGGTACATGCCCGTATGCACGGGACCTTCCACGTCGGCGGTGATTTCGATTCCGTTCTTAATGCTCCTGTACAGGATTTCTTCGTATTCGATGTGATCAAACAGGATGTCGTAGAACTTCATCATCCATTCTGTTTCGGCATCTTCCGTCGACCCCATGGCGCCGGCCATCTCCATGATCGAATCCATGTAGGCGCCGTATTTCGGACCATTCAAATAGACCCATTCCAGGCCATCGGGAACCTTCAGGTCGCCTTTGCGAGCGGTCAGCATCTCGCGCAATTTTTCGGGCAGGAAGCTGAGCACCAGGTAGTCTTCGCTCACAGCCAGGGCACCCCCCATGGGCAATTCCTGAAACTCAAATTTTCCCACCTGCTCGATTTCCACGGCGTTGACCATCTCAGCAATTCCGGCGCCGCCGTCGCCGCCCATCATGGCTGCCAATTCGAGGATCAGCGCCTTCAGGGCAAAGCCATCGGTGCTGCCCAGAACCAATACGACCGGGGCCTGCAGAGGCGAAATGGGTGCTTCGTTGGGAGGGTCCAGAATAAAAATGTCCAACTCGCCGGCCAGCAGCGGCAGCAGGTCGGTGCGCGGCGCAAAGTCTCCCAGCGCCAGGTCGCCGTTTTCGTTGACCGGCAGGTCGCCAGTGAAATCAGCCAGTTCCGGGCGAGCGATGAAATCCAGCAGAGTGGTCAAATAGGCCGGAAAATTGTGCACCGTCATGAACATGACCAAATCGTCAGTATTGACATAGCGGCTGAATCCGCACTTGCCGTTCTCAGCGTTGAGGAACTGGAACAGGAGAGTGTCGTGCATCTCAGGATCCAGGGTCACCACCATCTTGCTCTTGGCCGAATCCTTGGTGGATTTGGATTCCATTTTCAACGTCTGCAACGCTTCGAGGCCCAGCAATTCCTGGAACATGTCGAGCATCATGGCGCTCTCTTCGTCCTCTTCGGCCATGGCACTCAGCAGCAGGGGCATCATTTCGTCAATCATCAGGGACAGATCCAATTCCATTTTGGCGCTGGTATCCAGCTGCACGATCGGATCCCCGGGTGTTTCAGCAATGGCAAAACTGCTGAAACCCAAGCATAGCCCCAGCAACATGGTGATGGCGATTTTACGTGGCATGGTCATGAAAGCCCCATTCATTGGATTCCCCCTCTGGACAATGGATTCTGATCGTCTGGCAGCACCGGCGCGGATTCTAGCACAGGCTACGTGCTCCACCCTACCCGCAAATGATGACTTTTATTCGCAAGATCGATCGCTGCGGTGTATGCAAGATGGCGCGCCGCTTCCGCCACTACTATAGTGGCCAAGAGCCCATCTGCCAGCTAGCAATCGACACCAACGGAGATCTCTTGAGAATCGATCCATCATTGTTGGAAATCCACCAATACGAGGAACCGGCGTACCGTCCCCTGGTGGACTTCGCCTCCTGGCGAGTCGCAGTGCTCAACTATTGCGACGCATTGCTTCCCGAGAGGTTGCATGAACTGCAAAGGCATGATGAGACTGACGAGGTTTTTGTCCTGCTGCGAGGGCGCTGTATTCTCTTTCTCGGAGACGGCCAGGACGAGGCGGGCTCCATCCAGGCCGCAGATATGGAACCCCTGAAAGTCTACAACGTGAAGCGCGGCACCTGGCACTCTCACACCTTGAGCCCGGAGGCCATGGTGCTCGTGGTTGAGAACCGCGATACGACCACCGACAACTCCCCCTTCTGCCCGCTGACGCCCGAACAAACCGCCAAAATCGTCGCCCTTACAGAGGCTTGTTGGCCTGCCTGAGGGCCCTCTCAGCAAGGTGTGGCCGAATTCAAGGTTGCGCTCAAGGCAAAACGAGGGTAATTCTATCGGGCAATGAGACCGCATGCGCGACCGCAAGGTCTCCGTCAAACTCTTAACTAAGAGGTACCATTCATGGCACTGATTGAAGCTGGGGCCCAAGCCCCCGACTTCACGTTGGACAGCCACCTGGACACGACAGTTTCCCTGTCGGACTTCAAGGGCTCCAAGAACGTGTTGTTCGTATCGTATCCCCTCGATTTCACGCCCACTTGAAGCATCGAAATCCCGGGTCTGAACTCTCTGCTGGAGCAGTTCGACGCGGCCGATACCCAGGTTCTGGGTATGAGCGTGGATTCCAAGTTTACCCACAAAGGTTGGGCTGAGACCTTCGGCGGGATCAAATTCCCCCTCTTGGCTGATTTCCACGTCAAAGGCGATGTTTCCAAGAAGTACGGCCTCTGGCTCGATGGAGCCGGAATCTCCGACCGGGCAACCGTGCTGATCGGCAAAGACGGCACCGTGCTGTGGTCCGAGTCCGTGGGCCCAGGCGGCGCCCGCCAGCCGATGGAACTGCTGGAGAAGACCAAGTCCTTGGTCTAGCCCTCCGCTGATTCCCCAACCAGCCGCTTTCCCATGAGGAAGGCGGCTGGTTTTTTTCTCAACGGCACAAGAAACGGAATCACCAGCAATGAAAAAAACGCTGACCCTTGCCGCCATCATTCTCGCACTGGCCCTGATGCCGTCGCACGCATTCGCCAGAGAAATGACCGAAGAAGAATACGCAGAATTGTTGACGCATATTTACGATGGTCACCCACGGGCTGCCGCGGCGTTGCTGGATTCACTGGGCTCCGAATGCGCCGGCGAGCCGTTTTTTCTCATAGCCCAATCCCGCCTTCTGCTCGAATCCGTGCCCGAAGATGATTTGGACAAATCCCAGGCCAAGGAGATGTCACAGCCCGTGCTCGCCACCCTCAAGCAAGTCATCGACATTTGCGACGAACGCCTCGCCAGCAACGGCGACGAGTTGACCCACCGACGCCTGCGCGGCTGGGCCTGGATGGTGCGCTCGCAGGCCCATGCCCAAGGGCGCAGTTTCTATTCCGCCGGACGCGAGGCCGGACGCGGCAAAAATGATCTGGAGTTTTACCTCGCCTCCCATCCGAACGACCCTGCGGCCAACGGATTATTAGGGGCTTTCCTCTACTTTTCGGACGCGGTGCCAGCGGTTCTCCAGTTGGTCTCCAAGCTCATGTTCCTGCCCACCGGCGACCGCGCCCAGGGTCTCGAGATGATCCGATTGGCCGAAACCGGCCCCAGTGCCAAGCAAGAGGATTTCCGCACCTTGGCCATGACCGTCAATCTGATCTTCGAGGGGCGGTGGGAAGACGGCCTGCCCCAGGCCCTCAATCTGCAGGAACGCCACCCAGCCTATGTGCGCCTGGCTTTGCCCTTGTCGGCCATGAGGCTTTTCGCCCCCGGACTGGGCACCGAATTGGAAGCCCGCATTGAAGCCACCGAAGCCATCTGCGCCCTGCGGCCCCGGGCCGACGTCGACACCACCTCGCTTTGGATGAACCGCACCTATCGCGCCTGGATCGACCGCTTGCTGCGAGGGCCGGCCGTTGCCGAGCCCGGGTTTGCCGCCATCATTGCCGCCAACCCGGCCGAGCCCGACTGGATCGCCCAATTTGCGGCCGACCAACTGGAAGAGCTGGCGGCCGACCGGTCCGACAACCTGCCCGACGACCTGATCAGCTCGGTCTGGTCCCTGCCAGCAGCATCTCTGGCCCAGACCAGAGCCGAATTGGAAGCGCAGGCCGACACATCGTTGCGGGCAGCCTTCTTTGCCGCCGAATGCCACTTGCGCCTGGGCAATCTCGCCGCCGCCGAAAAGCTCTACCGAACGGTCGAGGCCTGGCGCGGTGCCGACCACCTCGAACCTTTCCGCCTGTTGGCGGCCAGCCGGGTTGGCGAGATCAAGGCCCGGGACGGACGCTTCCGGTCGGCCTCACGTTGGTATGGACGTGCCGTCGACCATCACCGCAATGTCTACCGCGTCGATTGGATGCTGCAAGGCCGGGCGCGCCACTTCGACGAACTGAGCCGGGCTAGTGCAGGGCTCGTCACGCCGCCGGTCCTGTTTGCACTCCCTGAAGATATTCGCGAGCAATAGAAAGCGATCCGGAATAATTTCACTACTCTGTGCAGGCGTCGCTCCCTTTTCTCAAGCAGGATGGACAGGACCATGAGGCAACTGCCGCTCAACGTACTGGGCACTCAACTGGAAGAATGCAGTCGCGATCCGATTACGGGGTTCTACCGGACCGGATGCTGTGAAACCGGACCCGAGGATCACGGCCATCATTTGGTGTGCATCGAAGCCACGGCCGAGTTCTTGATATTCAGCCAATCGCGTGGCAACGATTTGACCACCGCTCGTCCTGAAATGGGTTTCGCTGGCATCCTGCCGGGCGATCGCTGGTGCCTGTGCGCCGAACGTTGGCAAGAGGCCCTGGACGCCGGCGTCGCGCCGCCGGTTCATTTGAACGCCACCCATATTTTGACCCTGGAATTCATCGATCTGGGAGATTTGCAGCAACACGCCGCGGTGACTGAAAAATAAGCCGGGCAATTCACCCGCAGCGACCCCTTCTATTTCGCCAACAACACTTTCAGGGTGCCGGTGTGTTCGCCGGCAATGATGCGCACCAGATATACGCCCGCGCCGGCGCTGCGGCCACCGGCGTCACGCCCATCCCACATCCTGGCATGAGCACCCGCCTGCAATTTGCCCTGGAACAGGCGCCGCACGCGGCGGCCCCTCACATCCAAAATATCCACAGTCGTTTCGGCCGCCCGCGGCAATTCAAAGGCAATGTTTGTCCGAGGATTAAAAGGATTGGGGTAGGCGCCGTGCAACGCGAACAGCCTTTGCCCACCGACCGCACTCAAATCAGGATCCACCATCAGGGAAATCGGCACCACGGCGCGGGAATCGGGTGCCGTGTGCTGCAAGACCAACCAGGCTTTATAGAGGCCCGGCAACAGTCCGGTGGTGTCCAGGTCCAATACCAGGTCAACATATTCGGTATCAAACAGCCCACCGGAATCGGGCGCCGCCACGACCCACGGCGGCGTCTCAAAAACATGAAACGTGCCATCGCTGGTATCGGCGGCCGCGCCAACCGGATCGACAATGCGAATCAGGCAGGCGTTCGAAGGCGGTCCGGGCAAGAGCACCCGATGGTAGCCATTGTTGGCCAGACCACTTTGCAAAACGTTCCAGGACAGCCCCGCGTCGCGACTCAATTCCAGGTCCACCACCGGTACGGAGCCACCGGTGGACCAGGTCACCGACAAGCTGTCTCCGGCCGCATGAACTTCCCCGCCATTGGGCGACTGCAAGGCCAGCATGGGGTTGCCTTCAGCCAGGGTGATGGTGCCCAGCAGCTGATGAGGTGTGCCGCCAAAGCCATCACCACCCAGCATCCAGGCGATGCTCAAGTCTCCGGCAAATCCCGGCCCGATCAATACCTGAACTGTCCCGTAAGCGGTTTCCCCGTCGCGCACCACACCGTAATTCTGAGCCCCATACACTCCGTGCCAACTCACCAGCGCACCATCACCAGCGCCGTTGTCAGAAACCAGATTACCCAATGAACCGCCCACAAAGGGTGACGAAACCAGGACCGAAACTCCCACGGGGAATTCCAGGCTCAGATCAGTCAACCATTCGTCATCATCGCTGCCATTAAAAGCCGCAAAATCCAGATTCACCAACTGGCCTGGCAGATATGAGGAACTGGTGCACGTCAGAGACGATCCGGCCACGCTCTTGTCGGCCGCCGGGGATTTGCCCGTCAAACCGCTGTCCGGATGAGTGGTCCACAGTTGGGCTTCATAGGCCAGCAACGAACCGGCCTCGCCCGTATTCGTCAGGCGCACAATTTCTTGCCCGAGGGATCCGACCACCAACGTGTGCGACACCGCCGGCAAACTGGTGGTCGCCTGGGGCACCGCCGGGATCGGCAGCA
>JADGEP010000127.1:6739-9617 GCA_016744275.1 Candidatus Krumholzibacteriia bacterium
TCCAAAGCCCAGTCTCCGGCCAATCCCACCGCCACTGAATTGCCCACAACCACGCCCGCGGTCAGGATCTCATGCACCGGCACCGACAGCAGGTGAATGCCATCATTGGCCCCGTCCAAAGGAATGATTTCGACCAAACCTGTGCCGTCGCGCTTGCTGACATGAACCGACAAGGTCAATGGTCCCCGCGCATCCTCGCCGTCAAATTCAAGGCGCAACAAGTCGGCTGAACCCTCGAGAAAACCTTCCAACCGGACAAAATTCGCCGCCAGATGTTCCACGGTTCCGGAAGTGCTGAACGGGTAGGCCGTGGCCGTGTCCACAACTGGTCCTTCGGGATATGATGCAGCTTCGGAATATCCCAACCCGGTTACGGCTCTACTGCCCACACCGTAATTCCACGCACCGAAAGCCGCCCAGGCCTCAGCCGCCGAGACTCCATAGGTGCTCAACGTTTCGAAATAACTCTCCATGATCGACTCGGCGGGAAACCCCACACGCCGGGTCCAAAAATCCCGGATGATGTCTTCACCAAATGTCTCGGACATCCAAATTTGCCAGACACTGTCTTCGTATGAACCCGTGGTGACGGCGCCGCCATCAAGGGGAACCGCAGGCTCGCGCACGGGGCTTTCGCCAGTGAGATAGTTGATGTAGTCGTTCACCTGATCGTAGACTTGATCTTCCACCCAGGTGGCGTCCAGTTCGTTCCAGTCGCCCTCGTTCCAGCGGGTGGCGGTGTATTGGATGGCGTGCTTCAACTCGTGGGCGGCCGTCACCTTGGCCGCACCCAGCACCGTGCCTTCGGGGTCGTCATTGCCCGGAAAACCGACATAGCTGTTGTGCATCACGATGCGAGTCGAACCGGTGACCGGATTGACCACCGAAGCATAGCCGTAGTACTGCATGCTCTCAAAACTGACGTCGTAGGTACCGGCCTCCAGGTGGGGAGGTGCATACCCCAGGGTGTCGATTTCCACCGACCACGACCAGTCAAAATAGAGCGCGACATTTTCCACGAAATCCGGGATGCCATTGGCCGGTGCGATGTCAGCCAAGGGAACCGCATCGGTGCCGCTGGTGTCATAGGTGAGCCTGAACCGCCCGCTGGGACTCACAAGCAACGTTTTGCTCAATGCGGGTTGCAGCCACGAATCGATCGCGGTGATGGTCTCTTTTGACAGCCGGTCGCGTAGGCTGTAATACTCGGTAATCAGGGGAGTCGCGCAACGCAAAGGTGAGAACTCGGCGACAGCGTAGCGGGAAGGCAATTTCTCCGGATCAAAGCCGTACTGAAAGCGGAGCATCAGGGATTCTTCAGCCGAAATCAGCCCTGCTGACCGGTCAGCAGCCACCTTGGCCAGAAAATCCTGCCCGCTTTGTATTGCGGTCGGCGAATCAGCGCTGGCGGGTAGGGAGCACAACAAAAAAACCGCTGTCAGCAGCCACAAAGGAGCAGTTAGAGGCATGAGGCGACGAGCCATTCTGCAGATAATCCTCACGAATTGTCAGCGGCCATCAAGAGTTGTTGGACGCGCTATTATATCAAAATATCGGGCCAATTGCATCAGTTATCCCAAGTCGCCGCCCGCTGCGGTCAACTCATGTTACGGCAGGCCTTTGGCCGCGACAAGAGGTGGCCTGATTCCTGCAGAGAACCCGCAGGCAACCACCCTGAAACGACCGGTGTATTGGGAATGAAAAATCCGTCAAACAAACAATATCCGGCGTTACAGCCAACAAAGGGCCTGCGCGCACCATGGATGCTCTGGTTGCTGCTGTCCCCTCTGCTGGGCATTTTGGGATGCGGTGAACGCATAGACCACACCCCATTGGCTGATAGTGAACCGCCCCCGACCGTCGCCCACCCCACCGTGGACCGCGATTTGGCCGAATTGCGCTCCAGCGGCGTGCTGCGAGTCATCACCCGGTACAATTCGAGCAATTATTTTATCCACCGCGGCGGCCAGGCCGGATTTGACTATGAGCTGATCGACCAATTTGCCCAAACCCAAGGGCTATCAGTCGAAGTCATCGTGCCCAAGGACGATGAAGAAATGATATCGCTGTTGAACGCAGGCCGCGGCGATGTGATCTGCGCCGGTCTGGTGCCTGATCCGGCCTACGAACGGTGGGTTGATGCCACCCGCCCCACCAATTTTGTGCACAAGGTCGTCGCCCTGCCCGCTGACTCGCCGCGCGATGAAGATTTGGAATCGCTCTCTGGTTTGACTTTAACCATCCCCGCCGATGATGGCTTCCGGCACGACCTGCTGATTCTCAAAAACGAGCAACGCCTGCGGTTTTTTGTGAACACCGGCCGCCACGGCGCTGACCCCGAAGAGTTGTTGGCCATGGTCGCCCACGGCCAGATCGAGGCTGTGGTCGTCGACGACATCATTGCCCGGGCCGCGATGATGCACATGGACAACCTGAAGACGGGCCCCACCCTGAGCGCCAGCAAGCCCACCGTCTGGTACGTGCGTGAAAACAATCCTGATTTGAAATCCGCGCTGAATGAATACCTGCACGACAACTTCTGGGTCGACCAGAAAGGCATCAGCCGGCGCAGCCAAACTTACGGCATCATCTACGATCGCTATTTCGAAAACCCGCTGACGGTGCGGGGCTTTCAGCAAGCGGCCTACCGGCCAGACAAAAGCGGCTCCCTTTCGGCCCATGACGAATTGATCCGCCGCAAGGCCGAAGCCGCCGGGTTTGACTGGCGCCTGATCGCGGCCCAGATCTATCAGGAATCGCGCTTCTACCCCTTGGCCCGCAGCCGAGCCGGTGCCCGCGGCCTGATGCAAGTCATGCCCCAATTCGCCGGCGCCCAACGCGACAGTTTGTTTGAACCGGCGGCCAACCTCACCGCAGG
>JADGEP010000128.1:0-4612 GCA_016744275.1 Candidatus Krumholzibacteriia bacterium
GTTTCTAGCGGTTTCGTACCGTTCAGGTCCGAATCGGCTCCATTTGGGCAAGCAACTGAGGTTCGCCCACACTCACGAATAGCTCGGATCTGCCGCCTCATCAAAAGGTTAGGAAGTTTTGAGCCCCGTTCCCCGGGAGGGAATCATGAAGAAATTGATCATGCTGGCTATTGTGATGCTGGCTCTCGGCACCGCCGGAAGCGCTTTTGCCGTTCTGGACTGGGCGGGCGCCGTTTGGCCCACCAACGGCCACACCGTGGTCCCCACCGGCCCCATCGATGTGTACGCTCAGGTCTTTAAAGGCGGCGTGACCGACGCCCCAGGACAGGGCGCGGACATTTCGGCCGTGCTGAAATACACCACCGACCTCGCCGGTGAAGTTGTCGTGCCCATGCCTTATTTTGCCGACAATGGCGCCAACAATGACGAATACAGCACTCAAGTGCCGCAGGCCGCCTTGGCTGGCGCCGCCTGGGTCGACGTGACGGTTGTCTTCACCGACGCGACCGACGCCTCGGAATACATGGCCACCGATCAGAACAACAATGCTCCGCCGTTCCGTTACAACGTGACCAACGTCTTGCCCAATGACATCGACGTCACCTTCAGCATCTGTCTCAGCGGCGCCGCCACCACCGATGGTGCCTGCGTGGTGGGTTCAGCTGCGGAATTGACGACCTGGGGCGCCGGCGTGCCGATGAACCTCGTCAGTGGCGAACTGTATGACGTGACGGTCACTTTCCTGGCCGGCGGCAATCCGAACTTCGAGTACAAGTACAAGAAGGACATCGGTTGCGGCACCTGGGAAGGCATCGGCAACCGTTCGGTGAGCCTGCCGACCGACGGCTCGACTTCCTACACCATCGGCCAGGTCGACAGCTGGGACAACGCTCCGCTGCTTTGCGGCATGGGCGTGAACCTGACCGAAGACAAAGTCCTCTGCTTCCAGGTCTGTTTGAGCGGCGTGGACAATACCGGCGGCGTGTGTGTCGTGGGCAACGTGCCTGAGTTGGACACCTGGGGCGCTGGCGTGCCCATGACCGAGATTGCGACCGACCTGTATCAGGCCTGCATCGTTTTCCCGGCTGGCACCGCGGTTCCCTTGAACCTGGAATACAAGTTCAAGAAGGACGACTGCGCGACCTGGGAAGGGCTTGGCAACAAGCTGTTCAGCCTGGATGATGGCGCGATGCCTGAGACGACCTTGACCCACACCTGGGAAGATGGCCCTGGCGCCTGCGACCCCGTTGGTGTGGAACGCTCGACTTGGGGCAGTTTGAAGACCTTGTATCGGTAGTCCCGAGAGCGGAGATCGATTCAAAAAATGGGAGCCCGGACATGTCCGGGCTCCTTTTTTTGGGACCAATGGCGGCTGTCAGTGCAGAATCAGAATCGAGTTCTGGCCGCCAAAACTGTCGTCCTCACCCAGAGGATTGTTCTGATCCTGTTCCCAGCGCAGGCCCCAGTCGATGGCAAACTTGTACTGGTAGCGGCCCGGACGCATCGGGATGACGATTTCCCAGATGCCGTCCTTGTCGTCGTCTTGCATCGCGCCGATGCCGTGGTCAAAGCGGCCGCTGGCCTTGGTGCCACACCAGCCATTCTCATCCCAGTTGCCACAGATGTTCACGTGGGCGGCCTGCGGAGCCTCATAGACGAAGCGCACAGCGTTCTCGAAGTCGTCGACCCGGTGCGGGGTTGGCAGGCGGTTGCGCAGGATGCGGCTGTAACTGCATCCGGCCAGGGTCAGGGCGATCAGCAATAGAAGGCTGCAGATCTGCACGTTGGTTGCTTGGGATCGGCGCTTCATCAGGTTCTCCTAGAACAACAGCTGAGCCCGCAGGGTCAGGACGCGGGCGTTTTTGAGAAAGTTTTCCGCATCCAGGTCAGAGGCACCCGGATGGTCGAAGAGATAATTCTGGCGATACATGTAGCGGCCCAATTGGCGTCCACTGTAGTCGATGGAATAGTCCGTGGGGTCGACGCCGTAGGCGGCCACCAGCTCCAGTTTGCGGATGGGCGTGTACCGGAAGCCGACAAAGGGGTTGAAGTAGTCGGTGTCGGTTGCTTCCTGCCTGTCGCTTTCCAGATGGTAGCTGGTGAAACGCAGGTCGGCAATGAAGCCCACATTGCGGGTCAGGTCGCGGTCATAGCGGAAAATCATCTCCAGTTGGTTGCGCTGCAGGCCGGCGACGCCCTGGTCCATCAGGGTGTATCCGGCTTCCCATTCAAAATGGCCATAGCGGTCGCTGGTCTGGCCGGTGCTCAAGCTGCCCGCCAGGTACAAGGCCTCGGCGGTGTGGCTGGAGACGGTGCTGTCCTGGGGGGCGTTCAAGCCCACGGCGGCGTAGTCGAAGTCGCGGCTGGCGCGGCGCAGCCACAGGGACGCGGTGTAGTTGTTGTCTTGCCAATCCCAGGTGAATTCGGTGGAATCCATGTCGGCCATGGCAGGGCTGTCGCCAATCCCGTAAAACACCTGCTTGTTCGCTGTTTCCTGGGCCTGGAAACTGAAGTTGAGCTGGCGCTGATTGGGGTCGCCTCCGTTCATGGACGACGTCTGATGCTGCAACTTGAAGGCGGAATTTTCACTGGGGCGGTAGTCGACCTGGCCCACCCAGAGCCATTGGTCTCGCTCCATGAAGGGCAGGTCCAGGGCGCCGTTGGTATTGTTCTGTCCCGACTCATTGCCGGTGGCAAAACGCTGCATCGCGTCACGGTAAATGGCTTCAGCGCCGACGGTCCAACGCTCTGAGGCCCGGTAACTCACATCCAGTCCGCCATTAAAAACATAGTTGTCGACTTCGTACCAGGTGCTGGTATCGCCGGTATTGGCCCGGTGGTCGTCCAGGATGGGCACGCCGGTCGAAGGCAAACTCACCAGGGTTCCAAAGTCGAGCCAGACAAGGGCGCGCTCGGCAAAAATCGGAGCGCCAATCTCAAACTTTCCGAAGGTCTTCGAGAACCGCAGGGCGATTTTGTCCTGGCCCAGATTGTCGAACAGATCGGGATCGTTGTAGTAGTCAAAATTGTGGGCGTTGGCAAAAAACAGCCGGGTCCGCACACCCAAGGGGTTGGCCAGGAAAAGCGCCCCGGCCGTGCCCTTTCCATAGTCCAGGTGGTCGTGCATGATCGTGCCGGGCAGGTCGATGTTGCCTCCAAGTTGGAGCAGGTCCTCGCCGGTGAACATTTCCTGGTTCCAGTAGGCCTTCAGGGAGAAGTTTTCCGGGGTGATTTCCAGGTGGGCTTCGTCCAGAAAGGCCGCCACGTTGTTCTGGATGATGCTCTGATCCGAATCCAAACGCATCCGCATGAACGTGCGGGCGATCTCGCTGACTTCCGTGTGAAAATTCAGATCCACACTCTGGGTCGGGCGCTGCAGGCGGAAGCGCGGGTCGACCAGGGATTCGTTGTTGACCACGACCGGCACATTCTTGGCGTACTGGAATCGGGTGAGGTAGCGCCCGTCGATGGTGACCTTGGCGTTGAGGGTATTGTTGGCTGCTGCCGCCGGCGCAGCGGTGCCGCCGGTGGTGGCGATCAGTTGGCCACTGTCGTCGACGTTGACGGCGGAATTGACGCCACCGTAGGGGTCGCTGATGGTGTCCGGGTTCAGGGGATCAGCCAGCCAATTGCCGTCCACGACAAATTTGTACTCGTACTGGCCAGCGTCCATCTGCTTGACGACCATCCACATGCCCTTGCCGTCGCTGGTCAGTGGCGTATCGTCGGCATTCCAACCGTTGAAGGTGCCGGCCAGGGTTACGCGCTTGGCGCCGCCGTCTTCAAAGGTGAAGGCAATGCCGCCGTCGACGGCCTTGGGGGCGCCGACAGTGATGTTGTCGGTGCTGACTGCCGCCGCTGGAGCAGCCGCCGCTGGAGCAACGGCAACGGGCGCGGCTGTGCCGCCACTCAGGCTGCCATCGGCATTGACGGTCACCAGCGAGTTGGCGCCACCAAACGGATCCGACTTCTTCTGGTCATTGCCTGGGTCTTCGCGCCAATCGCCATCGACGACAAATTTGTATTCGTACGCACCAGGAGCCAGCGCCACGGTGACTGACCAATCGCCATTGCCGCCGTTGCTCAGCGGCAGGTCCGAAGCGTTCCAGCCATTGAAGTCGCCCGCCAGGAACACGGCCTGGGCTTCCGGCGCCTGAAGGACAAAAATGACTCCGCCGTCACCGGCGGTGGGGCCGGCCTGAATACTCGGGACAAAGGCCAAAGCAAAGGCCAGGACCAAGCCCAGCACTAACAGAAAAGCCGTGGCCTTCGGTCGGGCATGGCTCCGGTACTCAGTGAAAATATTGCATTCCTTGGCAAACATGGTCAGCTCCCTGAATCTGATCAGAACCACGCTTTGACCAGCATTTTAAAGCGGTCGCGCAGGTTGTCGTTGCTTCCGTCGTTCACGAACCAATCGGTGTAGGCCAGATTGTCCGATTGACCGGCGTCTCCGTATTCGAAATAAACCTCTGAACCCCAACCGATGTCGTATTTCAGCTGGGCAAAAATCGTGTGGCGGGCTTCGGTCTCTTCGTTGACGTTCATCGCCCGCAAGTAGCCCTTCATGCGGTCGGTCAGGTTCACGCTCATGTCGAAACCGAATGCCGTG
>JADGEP010000128.1:4622-6502 GCA_016744275.1 Candidatus Krumholzibacteriia bacterium
CGAATCTTGGCCAGAAAATTCTCCACCGAGATTTCGCCAAACCAGTCCGGATAGTTGGTGAACCCGTTGACCTCCAGCGATTGGTCAAAACCGTGCCAGTTGCGGTAGGCAAAGCGGGATTTGAAGCCGTTGATGTACTCCATGTAGAGTTCGCCATACCACTCAGTGGTCGGCCGCAGGCCACCGCCGGGTTCATCGGCGAAACGCTTGCGGTAATTGTCGTAGTTGAGTTTGGCAGTCACCGATTTGCGCGGAACCAACCAGATGCCTTCGACATGCTTTTGGATGCGGTTGTATTCGCGACCATCGTCAAAGCGTCCTGATGAATAATTGCGGAAATCCTCGCCAAAATCGTTGTACCAGGCGTGAACTGTCAGGTCGCTGAAATGGATGTCGCGCACTTCTGCAGCAATGGCGCGGGCCTTGGCTGTACTGGCACCAAAGACTTCAACTTCATAGGGCTGCTCACTGATGGCCGCTTCAACAGTCCAACGCGATTGCTCGAAGCTGACCGGGCCCAAATGCAACCCCGTGTTGGTCAGGTTGCGCGGACTGAAGGCGATATCGGCCGAATAAATGTTGTTGTACATCAGTCCGAGCAGTTCGGTCCAGTTCTCCTGAGAGGTGTCCGTCCAATCTTTGCGGACAAACATCACGCCGGATTCAATCCGGCTATCCCAGGCCTTGTGCCGCCCCCGCATGATGAAGGAATTGTCGCCGTTGGCAATGTCGACACCGTTGGAGCTGAAGGTGCCGCCGTTGTCGCTGGTGATGATCGTGCCACCAAGATTGGAGATGCCAAACAGCTCAGTGTCCCAGAAATCGAGGCGGATGCCCTGGGCCTTGGGGCCCCAATCGTCGTTTTTCAGCTTGCCGTCATCCACCAGGCGCAGCAACGGCTCGTCGTTGATATAGAAACGGTTCTGCCGGTAGAAGAGGTACGCCTCGTACTTGTTCTGCTTCAGCTTGATGTGGCCTTCACCATTGAACCAGGGCGGCGCATAGTAGTCGATACCGGGGGAGCGGTCGTCATCCCGGTTGGATTCTGCGCGCAGCTTGGTGAACACCTCGAAGTGGTCATTGGGCCAGGACCAGAACTTCAGCTCCGAATAGTGCCGGGGCATGCCGTTGGCGCTGGGGGCGCCAAAATGCCACTTGCCGTCGTCTTTCTGGGCGCTGACCTCGGCTTCATAGAACCCTTCGATTTTGTTGTCGGCCTGGGCCGCAGGGGCCAGGACCCCAATCAGGGCGCTGCTGACCGCGGCAAGGGCCGCCATCCTGGAGAGGCGGCGGACGGTGCGATGTATCGGAGGCCGCAGCATGCATCCGCGCAGCGATCGTATCGGTCTCAAAGGCACCTCAGTTCCTCACGGTGAAGGACAACATGTAGATGTTGCCCAGATTATTGTCGGTTTCCAGAGAGAAGTCCGCCTGCCAATGAGTGTCTTGCAGGCCGGCGCCCATGGTCACCATGCCCTGATCAAGGCCGGTGCGCAGCACCAAGGCATCATAAAACCAGATTTCAGCCCCGCCGTGCAGTACGATGTCCGTGGTGCGGCCTTCCCGGTTGCGGAAGTCTGCCGTGACCAAAAGGGTGTCGCGGAACAGGTAGCTGCCACCGGCGGCCCATTCGGTATAAACCGGATCGGGACTGCTGGTGGTGCTGATCAGTTGCAGGGAAGTCTCGTGCAGATTGTAGATGGTGCCGCCCAGGGTCCAGGCTTCTCCACTGTCATATAAGAGGCCAAAATCCAGGGAATAGCCCTGATCACCCCCATTAAAATTGGGGTCAGCGAATTGGACGTATCCGGGCGCGTCCAAAAGGAACATCTTGGCCGCCACCCCGACGCTCAAGCCGTTCAGGTAGGGCACCTCGTAAC
>JADGEP010000128.1:6512-9566 GCA_016744275.1 Candidatus Krumholzibacteriia bacterium
TAACCACAGGCCAGATTGATGGTGTCTTCGCTGTAGATGTCGGTGATCCCCAGTCGCACCCAGGAGAGGCCAAAGTGGAAGTCCCCAACCTGGGGCAGGCTCAGGGCCAGGTAATAGTTGTCGATGTCCGAAAGGCCATACAGCCAACTGTTGGTCATCATCAGCGAAGCGCGCCCATCGCGGGTCAATCCGGCCGGATTCCAATAGGCGGCGTTGGCGTCGTCGGCAACCGCGACGTAGGCAGAGCCGAGGGCCTTGGGCCGGGCGCCGACACCGGCGAAGCGGAAATCCGCCCGGGCTTCGGTGAATGCGCCGGCGGCCAGGGCCGTGATGATCAGCATCCGGCAGGCCGCGCTTCTCATGGGTGATTTCAAGTTGAAGGCTTTCATTTGATCACCGCCACGGAGTGATTGCTGCGGATGGTTCGGGTGCCGCCAGCCTGATTGTAGGTGGCGATGATGCGCAGGACATAGATACCGTACGGCACCACTTCGCCCTTGAAATCAGTGCCGTCCCAGATCAGGCCCGGTACGCGCCGCGGCGTGGTATCGTCCAGGTCAGTCCCCGAATAGGAGAAAGTCTGGGTCAGGATGTTCTTGCGATCACCATAGATGTTGTAGACCTCGACCGTCACGGTGGCTTCCTGGGTCAGGTAGAACGAAATCGAAGTCTCGTCGTACAAACCGTCGCCATTGGGCGAGAACGGGTTGGGAGTCGTCGTGATGCCCGAGAGCACTTCGTCGTTGTCGAAATCGACCGCTTCGGTGAGAAATAGGCCGTAGATGCCGGCTCGTTGCACGGCGGCAGTCACATTGTTGCCAGTCAGGCTGACGTTGCCGCCGACGAGGACCCAACGATCGGATTCGAAGTGGTACTCGTACATCGCAACGTTGTTCTTTTTGGCACCGGCTGGAAGCCAAGGCGCCGGGAAATGCAGCGACAGGTTCATCGGCTTGGCCAGCTTCTCCTGGTAGTCGATGTAGCCATCCAGGGAGTCCGCTGTGGCCAGGAACACCTGCCGGAAGACACCAATCGGTTTGCCGGGGGGGACTGACGGTGCCTGCATGGTCACAGCCGGGATGTTGCACACATCCCATTGCAACTCCACCGCCGCACCCATGGTATCGGCGGACACGTCGCCACCGGGCCAGGCCTGGTCAATATGGTTGTTGATGAGCCAACCGCGCAGTTCGTCGGATACGACCAGCGCCGAGCCGTCGACTTGCAGAAGTGACAGATTTTCGGTGTCGAGGGTGGCGTCGGTGGGGCGACATTGAGAGGCTGGGCCCACCTCCAGAGTGGTCACCGGCGAAGTCGTTGTCTTGTCCAGAGGGTCGGTGGCCCACACTTCGAATTCGAGGTATCGGGTGGAGTCGATGGGAGAGACCACCAGTGAATCCAGGAAGCTGGGCAGGATGTCGACCACCCATTGGCCGCGGCCGAGGAACCCCATGGGCACCGTGCGCTCCCAGCCTTCCCCATCGAATCCGGTGGAACGGTAGCGGAATTCGGCCCGGTCGACGCGGAAGTCGTCGGTGATCTTGATCGTCAGGGCCAGCGGCGCGTCTTCCAGCGGGGCCACCTTGGTGACCACAGAGCCTTCGCCGCCCGTATCGATGACAGGCGGTCCGGTGTCTTCGAACTGGGACATTTCGATGGCCACCGGTGTCAAACCGCTGTCCAGGCGAAGCAGGGCATCGGGCGATTCATAGTCCAGGATTTCTTCCTGGGTCAGGCCGGGGTTGTGGCCGGTGCCGGGGATGAGCATGATATCGATAAGGTTGGAATCGCGGTCGCCGTTTTGGCCACCGCCAAAGTTCCATTCGCTGCGGCCTTCATTCACCCAGCGGATACCGCCCAGCACTTCTTCGCCCCCAAAATCATGGCTCGAAACACAGACGACCATATCCCAACTACGAATGTCTTCAGCTGTGGGCTCTCCCAGGGCTGCTTTGGAAATCAGGGCCGTGACCGTGTCCAGGTCCGGGTCACCCAGCAGGATGATGTCTTTGTCAGAGCGCAGGGCGTTGTCACGCCAGGAATCGACCGTATTTTGGCCCAGTGAGGGAATCAAAGCCTTGTACCAGCCATCCATCACGATGGCGTAATCCCAGGCATCCCAGGGTTGGAATGCCGCCTGGCGGTTGGGCAAAGTGGCGGTAGAGCCACCCGGGCCGCTGTCTATCAGGATGTCGATTTTTTCGATGTTCAGGTCGGCATAAAGCGGGCTCCAGTCGGCGGTGCCCGGGTCGGCCGGATCCGGAAAATCGCCCAGTTTGACCTGGAAGGCGATCATGTCCACCGATTCGCCTCCGACCGTAGCGACAGTTTCAAATACCGTCAGGCTTTCGATGTCGAAGGCGCCAGGCACGAAGGCGATATTGGTGGGATAGGTGGTGAATTTCTTGGCGCTGCCAGGCTGGTTGGGCCCGTGATCATCGCCAATCGGATCAGTCAATTGGATCAACGGTTCGACGATGGCCGTCACATTGATGGTCGCCACACCGGTGGTGGGCCAGATGTTGTCGCCGTCATTGGCCTTGATCAAAAGGTCCTGGCTGCCTCCGGGATTGCCCACCGGCACCAACGTCTGCAGGCTGTACACGCCGTCGCCGGCGACAAGATCACCGTGAGAGGCATTGCCGTCGTCGCGCATGCGGGTCAGGGCACTGCCACCCATGGCGCTCAAGTCCGCCAGGACATCACCAATACCGTCGCCGGCATCGGTCACCAGGGCCGACAACGTCAGCATCTCGCCGGCCTGCATGGCCGCCGGGTTGGCAACGATCTCCGTCACGGTGGGCGGCGTGGGGAAGTCGGTTTTCACGACATAAGTCTTGCCCCAAGCTTCCAAAGTGACCGGTCCGAGAGCCAGGTCCCAGTCGTTGGGGCCAGGATCGGTGTAGTCGAAATTGAGGTTCAGGGTTGAATCCGGGGGGACCGAATCAAAGGCCGAACGCTTTTCGCCGTCTTCCTGGGTGAGATAGGCTTCAAAGCGCAGAGAATCCGGTGCGCCGCCAAAAGGTGTCCAGGGCAGGCGCAGCACGACACGGT
>JADGEP010000129.1 GCA_016744275.1 Candidatus Krumholzibacteriia bacterium
AATCCCAGCAGCGGTCATGTGTGGGGCCAGCGCACTCGCCAGGGGGTTGATCTCGCCCGCGCCCAGGTAGCCGAATTGCTGCAAGTTTCGCCGGAGAATGTCATCTTCACCAGTGGTGGAACCGAAGCCAACAACCATGCCATTCTGGGTGCAGCCCGGCTGGCGCACATGGCCGCCCAGAGAACCGCCGGTGGCCACATTGTCACTTCGGCCGTTGAGCATCCGGCCATCAGCGCGGTCTGCCAACACCTGGAATCAGAAGGTGTCGAAACCACCGCCGTGGGGGTGGACGCCACTGGTCGAGTGAGCCCCGCCGAGGTGGAAGCTGCCCTGAGGCCCGACACTTTTTTAGTGACGGTCATGCTGGCCAACAACGAGGTGGGCACCTTGCAGCCTATCCGGGAAATTGCGGATATGGCCCGCGAGCGATCCATCCTCTCGCACACTGATTGCGCCCAGGCCGTCAGCAAGGTGCCGGTGGGGTTGGTTGACCTGGGCGTGGACATGATCTCCCTGGCGAGCCACAAGGTGTACGGGCCCAAAGGGGTGGGCGCGCTGATTCTGCGCGAAGGCGTGGAAGTGGGCAATTTGATGTTCGGCGCCAATCACGAAAACGGGCGCCGTCCGGGCACCGAAAATGTTCTGGAAATCGTGGGGCTGGGCCAGGCTTGTGCTCTGATCAACGACGACCTCGCCGAAGAAATGGTCCACCTGGCGGAATTGCGGGATCAGTTGCAGGGCTTGCTGCTCGAAGCGCACCCGACCGCCCGGATCAATGGGCATCCTACCGAACGCTTGCCCAATACCTTGAGCATCAGTTTTCCAGGGCGGGTGGCGGGCGAAATTTTGGCCCAGATGCCGGATGTCGCCGTTTCAGCGGGAGCGGCCTGCCACAGCGAAGGGGTGCACATTTCTCATGTGCTGACGGCCATGGGCGTGCCCGTCCACTACGCCTTGGGCACGTTGCGGCTTTCGGTCGGACGCATGACCATACCGCACGACATCACCGAAGGAGCCGCCCGTTTGAGCCGGGCGGTCGCAGCGGCGGCGGACCATTCCTGATCGGCGTGACGACAAGGCCGGGCCCGAATTTATTTAGTTGTGCCTCGGAGATTGTGCCTGGCTCATCGCTTGCGATCTGGCTGACATGACACCACAAAAAAGTACAAATAAAAAGTGGAGACCACCCCACTGCCCCAACCATAAGTGTGTGCACCACAACAACTGTGCGGATGAATGGCCCTTCAAAAAGACCGGCCATTTCAGGCGACTCCAGACTCCAAGTCGTATCCAGAGGTTTACCTGCAAAACCTGTCGACGCAGCTTCAGCACCCAAACGTTTTCCACATCCTACTGGCAAAAACGCCCCGATCTCGACGAAGTCATCCTCATGAAAACTGTCGGATGCATGGCCAATCGCCAGATCGCACGGGATCTAAAGGTCAGCCCCGGAACGATCGACCGGCACATCTCTCGTATTTCCAGGCATTGCATGTTGTTCCACA
The DNA here is from genome assembly GCA_016744275.1 of Candidatus Krumholzibacteriia bacterium. GTDB lineage: Bacteria > Krumholzibacteriota > Krumholzibacteriia > LZORAL124-64-63 > LZORAL124-64-63 > JAGRNP01. Next base: position 1,506 of record JADGEP010000129.1, read on the forward strand.
GCAACATGATGCGGCATGCCCCGCCTTCAAATGAAATCGTCGTCGACGGATTCGAATCATTTGAATACAGCCAGTACCATCCGATCCACCATCACGTCGCGGTCGACAAAGAGACCGACTTTTTCATTTACTTCACCGATAGCGAATTGCGCCGCAAAGGCCGGATGACAGATGTCCAAAAACGGCGGCGCCAACACCTGGAGCAGAGCTTGGGGCGTCCTGATCCGAAATCCATCGAGTTGGATATGAGAGAGGCTATTGAAGTAGCGCTTCGCGGAACTGTTACGGCCACAGTTTATAGCGACGACCACAAGGCTTATATCCGTTCGATGAAACCATTAAAAACGAAAATCAGTCACAAAATCACACCAGGCTCACAACACAGAGACAGGCGCAACAATCTGTGGCCCATCAACTTATTGGATTTTCTCATCCGGCACAGTAGCGCAAATCACAAACGCGAGACCATTGCCTGGTCCAAGCGGAGGCAGTCCAGTGCCGAACGGCTCGCAATTTTACTAGTCTGGCGAAACTACATCAAACGCCGGCGAGAGAAGTCACGTGCTAGCCCAACACCGGCAATGGAGCGGGGCATGATGGGGCGGCCGTTGGCGGTATCGGAGTTGTTTTCCGGAAGGTTGTTTCGGGGTCATGTTGAATTGCCGCAGCGATGGGTAGATTATTACGATCGGAAAGTTGAGACCAGAGCCTTGAAGGTCAACCGCAGACATGAGTTAGTCTACGGATATTAAAAAACTCCCCTTGCTGATTGAACCGGCAGGGGGAGGGCAAAAACACAATCTTCGAGGCACAACCAAATATTTTCAGTTTGGAAAGGGATGTCGACTCACCTCGGAATCTCCCAACCCTCATCCCATGTCCCCTGCCCATGTCCCCTGCTCATGTCCCCAACTCATATTCCTTCACATAACAAAGCCGCGTGTGCCGCGTCGCCGGATCCAACAGGTGGAACGAGTTTCCTTGGCAAACACCCCACTCCTTGCAGTCGACACAGTCGCCGGTGCGCAACCATCTGCGGTCACGGAATGGCTGGTAGCGTTCCTCCCACACGTCACAGAAATCGTCACGGTTGATGTTGCCCTGACTGAAGCTGCGGTCGATGTTCGGACAGGCCAGGATCGCACCGTCGGCCATGATGCCGGCCACATTCACCCCTGCGCGGCAAAAAAACGGGTGGTCGCGCACCGTCGTATCGCAGGCGCCAAGGTAGCCGGATTCGCTGTAGGCCACGGCCGGCCCGGGCGTGCCCCTGGCCGCTTCGGTCCAGTCCAACAGGCGACGAAAATCCTCCTTTTCCAAGATCAAATCCGGGTCACCGGCCGCACGCCCGATGGGCGAGACGGTAAACAACCGCCATGCTTTCACGCCCAACTCCGCCAAGAGGTCCCGGGTCTGGTCGAGATGATCGAGATTGCGGCGGTGGACGCAGGTCACCACGTCCACCTTCTGGATCCAGGGTGCGGCCGTCAGCAGGCGAAGTGTCTCGGCTGCCCGCGCGTAGGATCCGGTGCGGCCCCGCAACCAATCGTGCACCTCGGCGGGCCCATCGAGGCTCACGGTGATGGTGCGCATCCCGGCCAAGCGCGCCGCTTCCACCTTGGCCGGCGACCAGGCGTAGCCGTTGGTGACCATGCCCCACGGAAAGCCCAGCTCTGTGATGGCACGACCGAGTTTGAAAAAGTCCGGGTAGAGCAGCGGTTCGCCACCGGTCAAGGCCACGGTGATGCGGCTGGGGTCGTGCTTGGCGCGGACGCCCCGCAAGACTTCCAGCACCTGTTCGGGCGCCAAGTCGGGCAGCGATACGTCGGATGAGCAATCGCTCCCGCAATGACGGCAGACCAGATTGCAACGCTGGGTGAGTTCGAAAAAGAGGTAGTTCAGATCGTGCAAGCGGCGCTGGGAGGCTTGATGCATGGGCAACAACTGACGGTGCAGCCAACGGCCGGCGAGGCCTTTGTCACGCAGAGCGCTCATTTTTTCGGGCGGTCTACCGGTTGGGCCGGAGGCTCCGGCATCCGGGCCACTGGCGGTCCATACTCCACCGCATCATCCAGCACGATGTCGATGTTGTGCTGTTCCCAGGTGCCCTGATCATAGCCGCCGTTGCCGGGTACGGTTTGAGTCAGGTCGAGCGTCACTGTGACCGGTGGGAACGGGCCACCATTGGCAGGTCCGTCAATGTCCGTCGCCACCACTTCGCAGTCGGTCGGGCCGCCATCGACACAAGGAATATAGCCATGCTGGCCATCAAGGGACCAGGCGCCCGCGGCATCGCTTGTATCGGCGAGCGCGCCAAGGAAGGAGACTTCCACTCCCGAAATGGGAGCTCCCACGTGGTCAAGGACTCGGCCATCCAGTCGGATGGTGCCCGATGGCACTCCGTACTCGGGCATCGGGCCGTATTCGACCGGTTCGGTGGAATCGCTGCAACCGGAGCCGAGGACGGCGCCGAGCACAAGACAGAGGCAACGGTAGATCAGTTTCACGAAGCCGCTCCAATTTTGGGGTGCACGTGAATCTACCTTGTTGAACAAAAGAATTCAACATGTCAGATGAGTATTGGCCCCCCGCTGGCCCGTACTTGTCCTGCCGGAAGCATCTGGGCATTTCTCTCAACGGCCCGGCAATTCATAACAAATGACTTCGGGCGGCTGCGGTTCATATCCCTCGTCGGCCAGGGCGGTGCCGTTGCCAAATTGGGCCGCCAGAGAGTCCATGTATCCTTTGACGACCAGAACGCGGCCTGGGCCGGAAAGGAAAATGCCAACGTCGCTGCCCTTGTGGTCAGCCTGAAGCTCCATCTGTTTGGCAAAAACTCCCGCGGAATCAAAAACATCAAAGACGGCCATGGTTTCTGTGCTCTCTGGCCGCACACCACGGCCGGTGAGAACCCACAACGAACCATCGTCATGAAGCTGGATGGCACGCTGGAAATAGGCCAACGGAGATGCGGTCTTGAGAATATGGATCGACGGCTCAAAGGGAGCGCCATTAAAAGCCGAGAGCACCATCAGTTCAAGGCGACGAATCTCGGCTGACGTGCGCTCAATGGGATCGTATTGCCGTTCGATGGTTCTTTCCAACTCGCCGGATGCACCGTGGACATTGATGCGATAGTCGTCGTGTCCAGAAGCGGAATAGACCCGCCCGTCGGACGCGACCGCATAAGAGAACCAGAAGGCCGGCAAGTGCTCGCTTTCCCTGAATTGGAAGTCTGCAAAATTGTATTCGGTAGCTTGTTCCTCGTAACGGGTCATCATTTGACCCTGTTCGTCATAGCGCTCCAGGCCATTCAGGCGCACCCGAATTTCCGGACGACGCCCTTCGCTGCTGTGGGTGCCGGCCACCAAAATCGCGTCTTCACGGGCGAGGCAGGACGTGAGGCTGACCACGCCACCATTGGGCCCGACAAACTGCACGCGACCCGCAGGATCACCATTGGGCCATACAAAGGAAACGGTGCCCGGGAATTCCTGAATCACACCGACGCGACCGTCAGCCATCAAGAGCATGTCGCGCGCGCGCAGGATTTCACCGGGGCCTTCGCCTTCACGAAACAGAGTGCGGATCAACTCACCGTCGGGACTGTACATGTAGATTTGGCAGGTCTGGGAATCCAGGATATAAACGCGGCCTTGGGCATCGGTTTCAACCTTGGCGACAAGACCAAAAAACGTGTCGTCATCTTCACCGCCGACCCTCCACAATTCCTTGAGTTTGAGCACTTCGCGGCCGTCAGTTGGCTCGGCTCCATTGGCCACACAAATCACGTCCGTGTTTGCTGGAGACTGGGCTCCAGCCCACCGGGGCACGCCCGAGCACAGCGCGACCAGTACCCACAAAAAAGAAGCCAATATTCGCATCGCAAAACTCCCTGAAAAGAGGAAAGACTCTTAGGGAATGACGCGGATAAGAATTAATAGTTACATGGGGCCGCCCCGGATCCTCCGGAAGCCTTATTGCAAATTTTCTGAGACCAAGAATCAGTATCAGAAACCGTTTGATTGCATTCCGGCATGCCCATTAAATCTTGGCGATCCTTTCAACTTGGCTCTGATCCCTACCGTCCAAATCGTGGGCGAGACGGGGACTCTCACCAAACCCGGCGGCTCACAAATTGGCCTGATCAACGACATCAAGAGCAAACAGAACCTATAAGTCCTGCCGCTCGTCAGCTGGTCCTTCAAGAGCCGGACGTCAGGGGTGGGAGACTCTCCCACTTACCGGACCAAGGACATTTTCCTGATGGCCGTGAAATCCGCTGCCTCCATCCGCAAGAAGTAGACTCCGCCCGCAACTCCGCGGCCTTTGTCGTCACGCCCGTCCCACCGGAAGGTGTGGGATCCCTGGGGAAGAATCCCACCGTACAGTTTGCGCACAGCACGGCCCTGAACATCGTAAATCCGCACCCCCACCCGCGATTCGCGGGGAACATCCATCGCGATGTTGGTCATGGGGTTGAAGGGATTGGGGTAATTCTGGTACAGCTCGAAGCGGCGGGGCATCACCTCACCGCCATCCTGGGCCTTGCCCAAGGAGGCCAGGCCGTCCACTGCCAAGGCGGCCGAGATGTCGGTCACCTGAACCTCGCCAAAGGTCGCATCAACGTGGTGGGCCAACAACGCCACTCCACCATGGCGCAGCGCGTACTGACTCTCCTGACTCACCTCAAAATTCCAGCCTGCGGGTTCCGCGGTTCCGGATTCCCAGATTTTCCAACTGTACAGCGTGACGCCGTCTCCATCGGGGGCATCGGGTTGCGTAACGCAGCGCATACGCATCCAGTAGGTTGAACCGAGGGCAACTTTCGCTTGGCTGAAGCTCTTTGTCTGCTCCGGGCCACCAAATTTGGCTGGGGTCGGATCGGCCTGGGCTTTCGCCGGATTCCCGAAGTTGTCCCAGGCATCAAAATCCCCGTAATGGAATTGCATCGTGGGGTCATTGGCCGGACCGTTGGTCCAGCGAAGCCATCCGATCCCGCCAAAGGGCTGATACCCGTATTTGGGCTGTGCATCGGGCCAGTTGCGGTGCCCACCGACAACGTGTCCCTCAAACCTCATCAACAGGCCCAGGCCTGCCTCATCTTCCAGAACATCATTGATGGTGATCGGCACCAGGACCTCGTAATCCTGCCAGTTTTCGTTGCCGATGAGGAAAATTCGATCGTAGCCGTTGCGCATGGTGCGCAAGGCGTCACCCTCAAGCTGCCATTGACCATCCACGTACTGGCCCACGTCCTGGGGATTGCTGACGCCGTTCCAGGCGATGGTCGCCGGCAGGGAATAGCCTCCGCCGGTTTCAAGCGTGACGTTCACCGAAACGGTCGAGACTTGCCCGGTAACACCTATGGCCCTGATGATGACGGTATTGAGGCCTTCCTGGAATAACGTGATGGGGATGTCGGCGTTAAAATCCCCTTCGTCGACCAGGCGAGCATTGTCCGGGCCTATGGTCAGGTCCTGAAACAAACCTCCGTTCACGTTGTAGGACAACGAAGCAGTGAGCGCCACCGGGCTGACGTTGCCCAGCACATTGAAGTCGGGCTGAGCCTGACCCAGGTGGCCGACCCGCTGGTCGAGACCGTGCCAGACCAGAACCTGCAACGGATTGTTCGGATATACGGAGAGAGAATAGATCTGGTTGTCCACTCCTTCGCTGTTGGCGGCGGTGACTTCCACCGCATAGTCGCCAAGAGCAGCCGGGGTCCAGTTGACCTGACCAGTCGCCGGGTCGATGGTCATCCCCTCAGGCATGGTCGCCAGGTCAAACAACGGCGCCGGGTACCCGCTCACTTCCACATCGTAGACATAGGGCAGGCCTATGGTGGCAGCCGTCACAGGTGTGGACCTGATGATCGGAACCGATGGCACAGGCTCACCCAGGACGCCGGCATTGTAATTCTGCCCGATCTCGGTCGGAGTCAGGGCACGGTCAAAAACCGCAACCAGGTAAAAAGACCCCAACCAGGGACGGTCCTCGGTCAATTCGTTGCCCAGTGCGAAGGCATAGCTTGGGTCCCAGTTTGCCATCGTGCCGAGGGTATTGCCGGACCGCGCCAGAACGCCGTCCAGGTAAATCGTGACTGCGCCCAGGGCATCTCTGGTGTATACCACATGGGTCAGGTCGGTCGTCATCGAACCAATGTCCGTCGAGGATTCAGGAGTCCCATTGTTGGACGTGGTGGTGGTGCGCAGGCGCATGACGTAACGGTCGTCGCCGCCATTGTAGACTCCCTGCCCAAGGGTGAAATTGCGCGTTCCCGGGTCAGCGGAACACGTCACCATGCGCGCGGGTCCATTCTGAGACAGGTTTGCCGGGGCCAGCCACGATTCAATGGTGATCGCATTCGAGCTCGTCGCCGCATCGATCACTTTGGTAGCCGGGCCCACAGACCGTACGATCGTCGCGGTGTCCAGCGAAAGGCCGCCACCCGGAAGCCAGGTGACCGCACCTGGGTCTCCGATCGTCAGGTCCATAGGCGAACCCACACCCGACAAGTCAGGCACCACAGAGCCACTGCCGCTGGCGAAGTCGTATAGAGTCACCAGTCCAGCAGTCACACGCGAAGGGCCGTTCGGATCGTTGATGGTAAAAGCAATTGCAGGAGAATCGCCGGTCGCTCCTTCGTTATCCGTCGCTCGCGCCACGGCCAGGTGTGATCCTGCTGCACCGCCGTTCCACTGCGACTGCCACGGAGGCGAATTCACCGTCGCCACCACGGCGCCGTCGATGAGGAATTCAACCTGAACCACGGTGCCGTCGCTATCGATGGATGTCGCCTCCAGCGGAACAGGATCCCCCAGAGGGATGACTGCTCCGGGCGACGGGCTGATCACCACAGCTGTAGGCGGTTGGTTAGGCGCGGGCAATACTGTGAGAGTAAATATCTGGTTGTCGGTACCCTCGCTGTTGCTGGCCGTCACTTCCACCGGATGGTCACCCAGGGAATCCGGCGTCCAGTCGATGAGCCCAGTCACCGGATCGATGCTCATTCCCGCAGGTGCCGCCGCCAGCGCAAACCCTGGCTCCGGGTAGCCAGTCGCTTCCACGTCGTACACGTAAGGCAGTCCCATCGCCCCAACGGTCACTGCGGCGGAGGAAATCAAAGGTGCCGACGGATCCGGTTGGCCTTGGGGGCCGGCAGAATAGTTTTGGCCGATATCCTCACCTGAAAGGGCTCGGTCGTAAACCGCTACCAGATAATACGACCCCAGCCAGGGACGATCTTCGGTCAGCTCGTTGCCCAGGGCAAAAGCGTAGCCAGTATTCCAGTTGGAGCAGGATCCCCCAGTGGTACCCGACTGCGCCAGCACACCATCGAGATAGATTGTTACCGACCCAGCCGCGTCACGGGTGTACACCACGTGGGTCAGTTCGGTCGTCAACGATCCACTGGCCGACGCAGTCTCGGGAGTCCCGTTGTTGGATGTGGCCGTGGTCCGCAGGCGCATGACATAACGGTCATTACCGGCGTTGTAGACACCTTGGCCAAGGGTGAAATTTCGAGTGCCCGGATCTACGGAACACGTCACCATTCGAGCGGGACCGCTTTGGGTCAGGTTGGCCGGGGTCACCCAGGCCTCGACCGTGAGCGCATTCGTGCTTATCGCCGCATCGATCATCTTGGTCGCGGGGCCGGATGTGCGCACGATCGTCGCGGTGTCCAGCGAAAGACCACCACCGGGCAACCAGGTCACGGCGCCGGGATTCCCGATGGCCAGATCCAGAGGTGATCCCACGCCCGAAACATCAGGCACCACGGCCCCACTGCCGGTCGTGAAATCGTAAAGGGCCACGAGTCCGGCCGTCACACGTGACGGGCCGTTGGGGTCGTGGATGTTGAACTCAACAGCAGGGGAATCACCAGATTCTCCCTCGTTGTCCGTCGCCCGGGCCACCACCAGGTGGGACCCGGCAGACCCGCCTACCCATTGGGCCTGCCACGGTGGAGCGATCAAAGTTTCCACCACCGCGCCGTCGACGAGAAACTCCACCTGAACCACGGAGCCGTCACTATCGAGGGCCGTGGC
>JADGEP010000012.1:0-2359 GCA_016744275.1 Candidatus Krumholzibacteriia bacterium
GCAGTGTGGAAGGCCCGCTGACATTGAAACTGCGCCAGACCTTGACCGGCATTCACGCCGGTGGCAGCGAGCAACACCCCGAGTGGGTGCACGTGGTGCCGGTTGGCCAGAATGTTTGAAAACGTCTGATCCGCCCTGGTGAGGCCTAACGGCCAAACCGTCAGATCATTCGGTTTTCCTTGGAGCCTGTCCGGTTATCGGACAGGCTCCTTGTTTTTTGTATTCCGGGATACTTGCAGGCAGGCTTTGTTGGACTACGCCCTCTGCGAGGGGTTGACGATGGCGCTGCGAATGGAATCAACCAGGGTTTTCCCTGAAATGGGTTTCTGCAGAACCGCAGCGATGCCTGCATCACGAAAACGATTGACTGTTTCCTGTTCGCTGAAACCGCTCATGATAACGATCGGGAAGCCCTTCCGGATCGTGTGGATGGCCTGTTGCACTTCTTCGCCATTGAGCCTGGGCATCGTCAGATCCAGCACCGCACAGTCGATGGCCCGGTGGTGTTCCGCAAATAAGTCGACGGCCTCCTGGCCATCGGCGGCCTCCAGTACCATAAAGCCCGACCGGCGCAACCAGCGTGAAAGGATGGACCGCACCGCCGGTTCGTCATCGGCGATCAGAACGCATTTGTGGCCGACTTCGGGGGGCGAATCGGCGGCTGCAATGACGGGGGTCGCGGCGGCCTTTACGGTTGGCAGGACCACGGTGAAGGTTGTCCCACGGTGATCGTCACTGTCGATCCAAATCACGCCGCCGTGCTGCTTAACGATGCCAAGGACAGCAGACAGGCCCAGGCCATGTCCGTGAGACTTGGTCGTGAAGAAGGGGTCAAAGATACTCGCCATGGTTTTGGCGTCCATACCGGGCCCATTGTCTTTGATGCGCAGGAGAAGATATTCGCCGGGCGTCAAATCCGCTTCGGGGTCGAGCTTGCGCAGTTCGTTCTCGTCGTACTCAACAAGTTCGGATTTGACCGTGATGTGCCCGTCATTGTCACCGATGGCCTCGGCGGCGTTGGTGACAAGATTCATGATCACCTGGAGGAGCTGGTTCTCGTCTCCAGTGACATGCACCGGTTGTGCCAAGGGCACATATTCGATAGTGGTTTTTTTGGAGACCGCAGCCTGAACCAGAGTGCCGAGTTCAGCCACGAGAGCCCCGATTTCAATCTGTTCACGAATGAGGGACCCGCGTCCGGCATAGGCCAACATCTGCAGACAGAATTGCCCGGCACGCTTGCTGGCTTTGACAATGTCTTGCAGCATTTCCTGAACTTCAGAGTCCTCCGCCAAGATCTCACTGCTCAGTTCGGCGTTGGCAAGAATAGAGGCCAGGACGTTGTTGAAATCGTGGGCGATGCCACCGGCGAGTGTACCGAGAGCCTCCATTTTGACGGCTTGCCTGAGTTGTGCCTCCAGCTCCAGTTCACGCTTGCGGTTGGCGCGAATGGCTTCTTCGGCGCGGCCGCGCTCAACGGCAAGCCCCGTGAGGCGGGCGGCTGCCTTGAGCCGGCTCAGCTGTTCCGCATTGGGTGCCTGTGGCGTCGGGGAATACAGCGCCAGGGCGCCCAGCACATTGCCGCTGCGGCTTGTGAACGGGTGGGACCAGCAAGCGGCCACACCGGCGCGCTGGGCCAACTCGGCAAATGGAATCCACAATGGATCTGCCTGGATGTCTTCCACAATGACAGGAACATTCCAATAGATAGCCGTCCCACATGACCCAACCGTGGGCCCGATGGCAAAACCATCGATGGCGTCATTGTAGTATTCGGGCAGGCTGGGACCAGCGCCCCGCACGAACCGCCCATCGGCCACCAGCAGAATCGAGCACCGATAGCCGGGATTCTGGTCTTCTACGATTTTGGCAATGGTGTGCAGGGTGCCTTTGACCGTGGCTTCATCTTGCTGGTCGCCGTATTGCTCGATGTTGCCCGTTTCCGGCTGCTGCGACGCCAGGACCATCGGGCTGCCATCGTGTTCCACGACCCGGATTTCCAGCGGGATCCAGCCACCATCTCCAGAACGGTGTTCGACGAGGCAGCGATCCAGCGATCCATTGATCGTGGCTGAGACCTTTTCGAGATCAGAAGGTTTGATCCAGTTGAGGAAGGGCTCTGCGGCAAGTTCGGAGTCGTCAAATCCCGCGACGGACCTGAAGGCGGCGTTGGTGCGGAGAAAATCGTCACCATCGGCAGAGCGCAGCAGCATGGGCTGGTCGGCATAGGGGTTGTTGGTGCATTTATTATTCATCGCTCTTGTCACCCCGGCCGCATTCATCACGGCGCATTCTGATGCACCAGTATCACCGTACAGGTTATCATACAATCGGGGAATCTGTAGTGATATGAAGGTAA
>JADGEP010000012.1:2369-20951 GCA_016744275.1 Candidatus Krumholzibacteriia bacterium
GGCTAAAACGACGAAAACCGCGATTTGTATCGCCATCCTTGCTTGAATCGGTCCACCACGCCATAATACGGCGACCATCGCGTGCCGTTACCGCCTCCGAAAGGCCTCTCATGAAGAACCTCAACCTGACCCGCCCGCTGGTTGTTTTTGATCTCGAAACCACCGGCATCGATGTGGAGCGCGACAAGATTGTCCAGATGGCGCTCATCCGGGTCGAGCCCAACGGCACCCGCCGCACTTTCGAAACCCTGGTCAATCCCGAGTGCCCGATTCCACCGGAAGCCAGCAAGGTGCATGGCATCAAGAATGCCGATGTGCAGGATGCGCCCACGTTCAGCCAGGTGCGTCGCGAGGTGGAAGAGTTATTCGAAGGCGCCGATCTGGCCGGATACAATTCGGTGCGCTTTGATCAGCCCTTGCTGACCAACGAACTGAAACGCGTCGGCAGCGAGTTGAATTTTCGCGGCGTGAAACACCTCGATGCCATGCGCATTTTTCACATGAGAGAAAAGCGCGATTTGACGGCGGCCTACAAGTTGTATTGCGGCCAGGAATTGGTCGGCGCCCACGACGCCCTGGCCGATACCACCGCCACTCTGGAAATCCTGGACGCTCAACTGGCCCACTACGATGACTTGCCCCGCGAAGTGGACGCCTTGCACACCTACTGCAATCCGGACGAAGGCAAGTACGTGGACTTGAAGCGAAAATTCATCTGGAATGACGAAGGCCAGGCCGTCTTCACCTTCGGCAAATACCAAGGCCAGGCCATCAACGCCGTAGTCGATGATCAGCGCGGCCGGGGTTATCTCGAGTGGATGCTGGGCAAGGATTTCAGCGAAGAGATCAAGGGCATTTTGCGTGAAGCGCTGGACGGCGTGTTTCCCCGCAAGGAAGGCTGACCATGGCGGACGAAAAAAAGCGGCTCCGGTTTCCCGAGGCGGATTGCGAACGCCCGGAATTCGAAGAAGCGCCCCTGACCCGTGCCGAATACATCACGGCGCTGGCCCATTTCTATCGCGCGGAGATGCACCGCTCTCTGGTGTGGCGCGCGCGCCTCGATACGACCACCAATTGGGCCATCGTCGCGACCTTGGCAATCCTGACAACCAGCCTGAGCAATCCTGTCTATGCCCGCGAGGCGCTTTTGCTGGGCATGTTTGCCAACGTGGTGTTTCTGACCATCGAGGCCCGGCGCTTCCGCTTCTTCGACGTGTGGCGGGCGCGGGTGCGCATGCTGGAAGAAAATTTCTACGGCGGCATTCTGCGGCGTGACCAGGTCAGCCCCCAGGACATGTGGGGTTCCCACGTGGCCGATGATTTGCTGTGCCCGCGTTTCCACCTGACCCGCTTGCAGGCCTTCCGCGCGCGACTGATGCGCAATTTTCGCTACATCTTTCTCTTCCTGCTGGGCGCCTGGCTGGTGAATGCGTTTTCACCCATGGCCGAGCACCACGCCACCGGCCTTTATGCCCTACCGACCTGGGCGCCGGACGCCATGGTGGCGGCGATCTACCTGACCCTTGCGGCCATCGCCATCTTCACGCCCCAAGTGGTGGCACCGGAGTTTGCCTACTGGCCGGATCCGGACCATCCGGGTGAAGACATCCATTCGCTGGATGTTTAGCTAAAGGCACAAGACCGCCCCGATTGGCAGAAATCTTGCGATTCATCCGGCACAGGCCACAGGGCTTCTGCCGGATATCTTTCCCAAAGCGGCCCTGAATGCGCCTGCTCCCCTCAAAGGAGTGCGTGATGGGTCCCAAACCGTTGAACCGCCATTGTGGAAAATATTGCCTTTTGGTCCCGGTTTGGGTCTGCTTGGTCGCATTTCGCTTGCTCTTGGGGGTCGAATCGGCGACGGCCGCGGTCTTTACCCAGGAAACTTTTGGCGTTGATGGGCAGGGCAATGAGCTGCCCCAGGTGATCATTGATCCGGCTTCACGGCACGACCTGGTAGTGCACCATTACGACCTGGGCAATGGCCGCTCCCTGGAAATCCAGACCAATACTCAACCCACTCGCCAGGCTGAAATCGACACCTTGGCGGCAACGGTGCGGCGGTGCTACCGGTACCTGGAAATGGCCACCGAAAGAGCGATACCCGGCGGCGTGCTGCTGTACCTGATGGAATTTGAAGAGCGGCCGCGCCTCTATCGGTTTCAAACCGAAACCCGAGAGAGCGACAACTGGAGCCAGGTGCGACTCGCGATGTTGGCCAAGGGCCAGGCCTTGTTGGGCGCGGGGGCTTCGCGCCATGTCAACGAGCTGGTGTACGACACTCTGCCGCATGAGTTGGGCCACAGCCTGATGACCGTGGTGCCAACCGTGCGCCACGATCGCGATGGGCAATCCTCTCAGGGCACCCGCTGGTTCATCGATGGTGTCTGTGAGTTGCTGGCCAAGGGGTTTGCGGCCCAGGAAGCGCCGGACTTTTTTCGCCAGGCCCTGGCTGTACGGAGCGTGGCTTCGTCGTCCGCCAATCAGGAATTGTTCGATTGTGCCTGGCGCTGGGGCCAGGAGAACGAGCTGTCGTGGTCGACGGAATCCGATATGTATGGAGTGTCGCTGAAGTTGATGACGGCCTGGACCAGGCAGGCAGAACTGCCCGTGTTGTTGAACCTGATGGCGGCTCGTGGGGGAGACCTGGATGGTGAGGACCTGCTGCGACTCTTGTACGAAACCACGGGGTTGGGGCGCGCCGGTCTGGTGTCCGCGGCTCAGGCTGGTGACCGCCGGAATGACCCAAGCCCGCTTCTTTCCCTGTATCAAATTCCCTGGTAAAAAAATGGGAGCGGCCCTTGCGAGCCGCTCCTCTTCCCTCAGGAAATACACGGTTTTCCCGTGAGAACGTCGCCTAGTAGCTCAGGCCCAGGGCGTCGACGGTCTCGAAGGTCAGGGCCCCGCGGGACAGCTTCTGCGAATCCTGGAATTTGTTCACGGCAGCCTGGGTATCGACACCGTAGATACCATCAAGAGCGCCGGGGTTGAAACCCTTGGCCTTCAGCGCGTTCTGGATGTCCAGCACCGTCGCGTGGGTCATGTTGGTTTCGCAGAGAATCTGGCGCCACTCGAGGTAGCTGGCTTCGGCCATGTTGGACTTGGAAACCGTGCGGTACTCGGCCTCGATTGGGGTCCGCACTTCACGGGGGCCGTCGACCAGGTTGCGCACCTTCAAGGTGTTGTACTCGGCTGGGATCGCCACGGTGCGGGTCGAAGCAGGCGTGTCGACCACCGTGCGGGTGATCGTCTTGTACTCAGCCGGGATGGCCTCTTCGCGGGTCGTGGCCTCAGAGGCGAGCACCTTGCGCGAAACGGTCTTGTAGACTGCGGCTTCCTTGACCAGGCACATGATCTCGCCCGTGGAACCGCTGACCTTCTCGATGGGGCCGCGGCCCTTCTTCCAGTACTCGCGGGCCGGGGTCACGAGAACCTTCTCGGTCTCGGTCTTGTACTCAGCCGGCACTTCAACCATGTGGCTGCTGGCGGCCTTGACCAAAATTTCTTCGGTCACGGTCTTGTAGGTTGCCGGCACGACGACCAGCTCTTCGCCAGCCTCCTTGACCATAACCGACTCTTCGACCCACTCGTATTTTGCGGGCACGATTTCGATGTTCGCCGAGGCTTCCTTCACCAGGACGCGCTCGGAGGTCTTTTCGTATACCGGCGGTACCAATACGCGGGCGTAACACTCGCCAACCTTGGCGTTGGGCGGCAACAAGTCGCCATCCAAGTCCGTGGCCGCGACAATCGTCGTGCTGTTGGCTTCGGCTTCGGTGGCACGGCGGGCAGCGTCGTTGGCTTCCCGGCGGCTCATGTCCAGCTGGGCCTGGCTCTGGCGAGCCTGCTCTTCCAGTTGGCTGATGCGGTCGTCACGTTCCTGGATCTGTTCGTCGATGTTGATGGCCATGTCCTGGGTGCTGCAACCGGCCAAAAGGCCGACCGAAACCGCGGAAAAGGCGATCAGAATACTTTTGCGATTCATCATTTCTGGTCCTCCACTAGTGTTGGCGAGAAAGCTTCCCCTCTATTCGCTTGGCGCCAACCAGGCGCAGCGAGTTCACGCCCTCTAGACAATACTTCACCAAAGAAGTCACATATTATTGGGAATTAATTTCAAAAAAGGAGAAAATAAGGCGCCTGAGGGCTCAGGCGCCTTTAAATGGGGCTTTTGAGCTATTCGTACCGCTGCCCCCGATGCTCAATCCAGCCACCTTCATGCCTTTTGGCCGGATCGTGGTGGGTCCAGTGCAGCACGCCACCACGATCGTTCCACTCGTATTGCCCATGAATCTGCACCCGGTCGCCTTCACCCAGCGGCACGCGCTGGGCCAAGTCGATATTGTGGGCAACCAACACCGTGTGCCCCGAAGCCAGCTTCAGAATAAAGCGCTGATGCCGCGAGCCGTCGTTGTCATCGGGCAGGCTGCGGTCGACCACGCCGGATGCATCCAGCATGATTCCGGATTGTTGGCGCGCGTCGGCTTCTTCCACCGTGATGCCGGAGCCCTGATAGGATTCCGTCCCGTGTTCGCCGCCACCGTTGGGCGTCTCGCTCTCCGTGCCGGTGAAGCTGCGGAACAGCGCGACGGCCAGAAAGACGACAAAGAGTACAAGGGTGCGTTTCCAATTCATGGGCTTGCGGGCCATGTCTCAACTCCTGCCAGGGTGACGATGATTCATTGATCGAGATGGCCGGCTCAACGGCGCCAGGCATCCTGGCGGTGGCTGCCGCCCTCGGCGCCTGGGGTCAACCAGACCGGCGCCCAGGCCAGGCCCACGATGTCCAAGCGCACATCAGTCCGGCGCGGCGAGACTTCGAAGGTCTCCACCTCATCCAACAAGGCGTCCCATTTATCGCTGATGGCTTCCACGTCGTCGGCCAGTTGTTGGCGCATGTCCGACAAGCTGGCTTCCAGGCTGGCGATTTCCTGCTCCGATTCGCGGATGTCTTCTTTGGCCCGCGCGGTCATGCGGCGTTTGCGCGCCGCGGTCGACAATCCCGTGCTGCGCTTACGGCCCAATACTCCAAACATGCCCAACAACGTTTCGCCGGCCGAAAGCAGTTCCTGGCCTTTGCGCGATTTGTGCTCGGCCTGATCTTCAGACAACTCGCGCTCTTCGCGAACCAGCTTTTTCTCCAGGCGCTCCAGCTTCTTCTCCATCTTTCGGTTCAATTTGTCGACTTCCAGGTCGCGCATTTCCCGCACCGCCAGGCGGGCGCGGCCCAGGAATGTGGCTTCGTCTTCATCCGGCTCGCCATACAGCTTCAAGGCCGGGATGGCAGGCACTTCCAATACCTGGTCACGGTAGAGGTGGTCTTTGAAGGCGGCTTTGGCACTACGGTGCATCGCGACAGTTTCCCAGCCGCGGGGCATGGGGGCGTACAAGGCACTGTCGCGCCCGTTGGCCATCAACTCAGAGGGCGCCAAGTCGAGAGGTTCGGCTTGTTTCCAGTCCACATTCATGCCGGGTGTGCTGGGGTCGTACTGCAGTCCCAAACGGCGTTCGCCGTTGATGCCCTTGCGGCGATCCACAAAGGCCACTTGCCCGCAGCCAACCAGCAGCGGCTCGTAGGTGAGCACCGAATTTTCGGCGGCCGCCGGTGTGATGATCGGCAAGAAGGTCTGGGTGATGGAGGCCTTGAGGGCCGGTGCCAGGGGCACGTAGCCTTCATCCTGCAAATCGGTCGAGAGGTCATTGCCGGCTGCGGGCACAACACCCGGCGCTGCGGCAATGGCCGCGCTGTGGGCGGTGGTGGCGGCTTGGGCAGAGGGCGCGGCCACCATCGGCGCCGGCGGCTGGATGCGTTGGATCTGATCGCGAGTCAGGGGCCCGCACAGGTAGCTCATCACCCAGCGGGTGTGGAAAATCGTCGGCGCGTCTTCGTGCACGTTGTGCATCAGAAAGACCCGCGAGTCCAGGCCGCTGATCAGTTTTTCGAGTTGTCCCCGGTCTGACCAACCACCGGCCGATTCGAGGCCGTCCATCATGCGGGCCTTGTCGCGCTCTGTTTGCAATTTGCCCACAAACCAGGTGCCAGTATTCGACAGCCCCTTGTAGTCCAGATCAACCGGATTCTGCGTCGTGAGCACCACGCCCAGGCCAAAGGCGCGGGCCTGTTTCAGCAACGTCAACAACGGCCTCTTGGAGGGCGGGTTGGCCGTCGGCGGCATGAAGCCAAACAGTTCGTCCATGTACAGCAGGGCGCGCAGGCTCGAGGTTCCGCTCTGACGGCGGGTCCAGGCCAGGGTGCTTTCCAGCAGCAGCGTGACAAAGAACATGCGTTGGGCGTCGTCCAGATGGGCGATGTTGAAGATGGCGTGCCGAGGCCGGCCGTCGGGTGTGTAGAGCATGCTGTCGATGTCCAGGGGCGAGCCTTCGAGCCAGGCGGCGAAGCCGGGCGCAGCCAGCAGGCCATTCAATTCCATGGCCAGATCGAGCCGTTTCTTGGGCGGAAAGAACGTGTCGACGTCAAATACGCCCAGCTTGCGCACCGGTGGCTCTTGCAGCGAGCGGATGAGGTCCGACAAATCGAGGCTGCGTCCCTGACGCCAATAGTGCTCGATGACGGTGGCGAAGAAGATGTGCTCGGGGCTGCGGATCGGGTCGGCCTCGGATCCGGCCAGGCCCAGGATGGCGCTGGATACACCGCGGATCTGTTCGCGCAGCATTTCTTCGTTGCCGGCCCAGGGTTGGCGTGGGGCCGCCAACGAGGCCAGGATGGAGACCGGTTCGCCGGCGCTTGAACCGGGAGTGTAGATGCGGAATTCGGCGGCGGCTTTCAGGCGCTTGATGCGGTCGCCGTCCTGGCCCCAGGAGGCCAGGCCTTCACGCCACATTTTCGCGGTTTCGGCAGCATGAGTGGGCACGTCGCGGCCCTTGCGCCGGGCTTCGTCGGGGTTGATCCAGGGTTCAAAATCGTCGGGGGCCAATTCGGGGAACGTCAGCAACAGATTGGAAATGTCGCCTTTGGGGTCGATGATGATGGCCGGCACGCCGTCCAGGGCCGCCTCTTCCAGCAAACCGATGCACATGCCTGTTTTGCCGGAACCGGTCATGCCGACGCACACCGCGTGGGTGGTCAGGTCGCGGGCATCGTACATGAGGGGTTCGTCGGTCGTTTTTCCTGTGGCGGGGTCCCAGGTTCGGCCCAGAAAAAAGGATCCGGTTTTTTCGATCGGCTGCATAAGCATCTCCCTGAACTTTGGACAGCGTGGTGGTGGGGTTCGGTGACCGATGATGGGCCCCGTTCCGAAGAACGGGGCCCATGCATTCCAACCTTAGCGGAAAACGGTCGACATCACTAGTAGGTGATGCGCGGATCCATTTCCTTGGCGGCGGCAACCCACTTGGCTACGGTCGCCGAAGGAGGCGAGGTGCGCGCGAGTTTCTTCTCGTTGTTCAGGGTCTCCATGGCTGCAGCCAGGTTATCGGCATTGCGGTTCCGCAATTCCTTGACCGTATCGACGCCGCTGCCCTTGAGCAGTTCGGAGAACTGGGGGCCAACGCCGGAGATGCGCATCAGGTCAGCCATGTTGGTCCACTTCAAGATGGTGGACTCGCCCATGCCGGTGGCTTCGGCCACGGTCTTGCGGCCAGCCGGCGTGCTGCATTTGTCCAGCAGGTCGTCGGTGGTGGCGATGTTGGCGGCGCTCAGCTTCTCGGCATAGGCGGGGCCGATGCCTTCGATTTCATCAATTTTGTAGGACATTTCTATTCTCCCTCGTGTGCAAAAAATCCGGGCCGCAGGAAAACCCGGCGGCGACAAATTGCCTGATGGGACACCGTGTGTCCGCAATTGGCAGGACTCCATCAATTGGAGGCGACAGGATAATACCGGAAAATATTATGTCAAACTTTTGGAAACGTGTGACTAAATGGAGAGCAATGGTGTCGATGGGGAGAAGGCACAGAAAATGAAAGCGCTCGACAAAGTTGGGGTAAGATTATATTGTGGCCCTGCCTACGCTGATTCAAGGGGACTCAAACACTCGTCCAAGCATGAGGGAGAATCAAAATGTTGAAGGAATTCAAAGAGTTTGCCATGAAGGGCAATATGCTCGACATGGCCACCGGTATCGTCATCGGTGCGGCCTTTGGTACAATCATCAAGTCGTTGGTGGCTGATGTGATCATGCCTCCGATCGGCATGCTGCTCGGCGGTGTGGACTTTTCCAACCTGTACGTCGTGCTGAAAGAAGGCGCTGAAGCTGTCGCCGCCAACGCGACCCTGGCCGAGGCCCAGGCCGCAGGCGCCGTGACTTTGAACTATGGCAACTTCGTCAATACGATCATCAGTTTCCTGATCATCGCCTTTGCGATCTTCATGTTGCTGCGCAGTTTCAACAAGATGAAACGCGAAGAGGAAGCCGCGCCTGCCGCCGCTCCCACGACCAAGGATTGCGCGCTTTGCCTGACCACGATTCCCATCAAGGCCACCAAGTGTGCCGCCTGTGGATCGGATGTCGCTTAAGTTCGCTTTGCTGAGGATAAATGAAGAGGCCGCCCCCATGACAGGGCGGCCTCTTTTGTTTTGTTGAACCGGAACTACTGCACCATCAGGCTCACCCGAATCACATCAGTCACCGCCGGATAGCTGTACCCATCGCTCACCAAGCGCACCGTAGTGTCGCCATCGGCAGCGCCGGTGTTGGCGCCGCTCTGGCGCAGGGGCTGGTCGGCGCCAACACCTGGCCACTGGTTGGCCTCGGTGCCGGCATCCCAGAGCATGATCTGGGCCGAGACGTCGCCACTGGTGGCGTTGCCGCTGCCGTCAAACAGGGCCAGGCCCGTGTCGCCAAAGCCAAAGAACAAGTCGTTGGATTCGACGAACATGGTGGCCAGCGAAAGCCGGTCGCCGGGTTCGGCGGTGACGGTGAACTGGTAGGTGTTGCCGGGCAGCAAGGGCCCAGGACCGGCTGCACCCGTGGGTGTGGTGAAGGTGTCCGAACCGGTGACCGAACCGGCCAATCCGGACGGGTCGCCATCTTCAGCCAAAGCTTCCAGACCGCTGCCACCGTTGGGCATGCCGTTGACAAAAAGCGGCTGACCGCTGCTGTGCACCACAAAGACACCCGGGGTTATGGGCACCACGATGCCGGTGCGTCCCATCACGGCGCCAGCCAGCGGTGAAGGGTCGCCATCTTCGGCCAGATTCTCGAGGCCTTCACCCACGTTGGCCATGCCCGCGGTGAAGATCGGGTTGCCGTCGCTGTGCACGACAAAAACACCCGGCGCCATGATCTGATCCGTCGAGACATTCTCAATGCGCAGGGTGAATTCGCTGTTGCCGTGGGACGTGAGCGTGACTTCGATCACGTCTGCGTTGGCCGGATACACGAAGCCGTCGTTGACCAGGCGTACCGTATTGTCGCCGTCAGCCGGACCGGTGTTGGCCCCGCCCTGGCGCGGGGGCTGGTTGGGGCCGGTGCCGGGCATTTCGTTGGCCTCGGTGCCCGCATCCCAGAGCATGATCTGGTTGGTGATGTCGCCACTGAGGGCGTTGCCACCGGGGTACAGATCAAGGCCGGTGCCGGCTGGGGCGTAGAACAGGTCATTGGACTGCACCAACATGGTGGCGAAGCTGAGGCGATGGCCGGGGCCGGCGCCGAAGCGCACTTCGTAGGCACCGCCAGCGGTGATGGCGCCCGGACCGGAAGCGCCGACCGGGGTGTTGAAGACACCGCTGCCGAAGTAGTCGAGGGCCTCGGAGACGTTTTCGATGGTGACGGTGAAGGTTTTGGCGGTGGACATGGGCGCGGTCGGGTCGTCATCGTCGGAGCAACCGGTGAGCGCGAAGGTGAGCGCGATCATCAGGAGCAGGGTGAGCAGGCGGGCTTTGGTGAGCATGGTTTTGTCCCCTCGTATTCATGTTCTGAATCTTTAATGTTCTGAACCGGGCCGCCCGTGGGCGACCCGGATTGGTGTCGAGGTGTGTGACCCCGTTGTACATGGAGAGGTACGGAGTGGATTCGGCAGGTGTGACCGACTATTTGAAGAATGTGAAGTGTGGGTCGCGGCTACTTTTCGCGCAGCAGGGCCACGCCCGTGATACCGAAGATCAGGCCCGCCTGCAGCCAAACCATGCTCACGCCCCACTTGGCGGCTTCGGCTTCGGTGGTCGAATTGGTCCACAGCAGGGCGAGTGTGATGGCACCGAGCAAAGCGATCAGCACCACACCGCCAACCCGCGGCCGCCGTCGCACTAGCAGCGCCAGGCCGACCATGACCAGGGTCTGAGCGCTGGTGGCGAGCAGGGCGGATTGCAGGAAGAGCAGGTCAGGGTATTGCCGAAAGGCGAGCAGAGGTGCCAGGCCGACCAGGGCGGTCACGAGCAGGATCCGGAACACGCCTTCGCGGGCACCCCAATACTGGATGATGTAACTGACCAGGAAAACCCAGACCACGGCTTTGCGGATCATTTCGGTACCGAAGGGGCGGTCCATGTGCATGTCGGGCTGGAACAGGTTCAGGCCGATCACCAGATAGTTCAGGCTGATGAGCCCCCCGACTGCAAGCAGGCCGTGGAAGCCGGCGCGGTGCATGATGCCGGTGCTCCACTCGTCGGTGTCGTTGAGCAGGCCGATCTCGCGCAGGACCGAAGGCGCAAACACCGCTAGGGCGATGAGGCCGAAGGCCACCGGGTAGACGTACTGCAGGCAGAGCGCGGCCACTGCCAAACCAAAGGCGATCCAATCGGCCGAAGGCAAACGGCGCAGGGCTAATGTGTTCATTCTTCATCCCCCTTGTCTGTGGACCCGTTTTCCAACTCGAACAACTCGTTGATGGGCATGCCCAGGGCGTCGGCGAGCTGAAACGCCAGCAAGGCCGAAGGCACGTACTTGCCCTTCTCGATGGCCAGGATGGCCTGACGCCGCACGCCGACCCGGTCAGCCAACTCTTGCTGGGTGAGATCGAGGCGGGCCCGGTGCTGCTTGATGTGGTTGCGCAGGTTCATGGGATGAATGTACGCTATAGCGAACATTTTGTCCAGTGTAAAATACATTTTTGGGGGTAATTGTTTTTTGTGATTCAATATCACCCCCCGGGGGGTGTTTTTGTTCGTTTTTTTTTTCGCCTTTGTGTTTGACAAACAGACATTTGTCTGTTTTAATACTCCTGTCACCAAAACGAACCAGAAGGAACCAGATCATGCCTACTCCCAACCGCCAGCGCTCCGGCGAAACCCGCAATGAGATCTTCGCCTTTGTGCGCGATCGCATTGCCGCCGGCGCGTCGCCAACGGTGCGGGAGGTGCAGCGGGAATTTGGTTTCCGGGCCGTGCAATCGGCCCAGCAACATCTGACAGCTTTGGTGGCCGACGGTCGCTTGATTAAGGAGGCCGGTGTTGCCCGTGGGTATCGTTTGCCCAATGGCCGCCTGCCTGAGGGAGGGGACGGCGCCAGCCACATCGGACCGGTTGGCGCCGTCCGCTACATCCCGCGTTTGGGTCGGGTTCAGGCGGGCGCCTTGCAGGAAGCGATCGAAGATCCGGATGGTTGGTTGCCCGCTGCGGCCGGCAATCCCGCCGATGAACTTTTTGCCCTCACGGTGCGCGGCGAAAGCATGCGCGATGCCGGTATTCTGCCGGGCGATACGGTTGTCGTGCGCCGCCAGGACACCGCCCGTGATGGAGAGATTGTCGTGGCTTTAGTCGAAGGCGAAGCCACGGTCAAACGTTTGAAATTGAGCGCCGGTCGCATCGTGCTCCAGCCGGAGAATGACGACTTCGCGCCCATTGAAATCGCGCCGGATACGGAGATCCGGATCCTGGGCCGAGTTGTGGAAGTTCGCCGCCGGTTGGTTTGACCACCGACCGGCAGCTCACGCTCGCACCGGGTGCGCCGGCGCATATCCCGAGCCCCCAGCTCGGGTTCGAAACGGAAACATCCTTTTAACACCCCCGACTGGAGGTCGGTCATGGCTTTGGCAGCCCATGATCTCGCATTGCTGTCCCCGGAAGTCTCTCTTGAGGGCAACACTGCGTTCGACCTGCTGGTGGCCCATCCGGCTCTGCGGCGGTTGGGGGATGACGTTGCCCACGCACCAGAAGGGCAGCCGGCCTGGAACCGCGCCGAGCTGACCGGGCGCCTGTGCGAACTGAGCGCGGGGGCCGACGGGGCGTTGTTGTCGGCGGCCATGTCGGTGGTCCTGGATGCGCAATTGAACGGCGATCCGGTGGCCTGGGTGTCGGCCCGTGCAGCCACGTTTTATCCGCCCGACGCGGCGGCCTGTGGAGTGGATTTATCAGCGTTGATTGTTGTGCGTGCGGCGGGCGCGCGCGCGGCCGGACGCGCAGCCGACGTGCTCCTGCGCTCGGGGGCGTATGGGTTGGTGGTGCTCGATCTGGGGACGAGCGCCACTCTACCCGCGCCCCTGCAGGGCCGCCTGGTGCAACTGGCGGCCAAGCACGACGCAGCGGTGGTGTGTTTGACGGAGAAGAGTGCGGAAGAGGCTTCGCTGGGTTCGTTGGTTTCGTTGCGGGGCGAGGTGCGGCGGCGGCGCGAGACGGGCCTGGGCACAGGCTATGCGTACCGGGTGCGGGCGTTGAAGGACAAGCGGCGCGGGCCGGGGTGGGTGGTACAGGAGTGGCGGCGGGGGGTGGCGTGAGGCCTGCCCGTTAGAAAACAGGGAGAACTCATGTCGGACAAAAAAACGATCATTCCGGTGGATCAAATCGAAAACCGCATTTTGTTGATCCGCGGTGAACGTGTGGTTCTTGATGCAGATTTGGCCGCCTTCTACGGCGTGACAACCCGCCGCTTAAACGAACAGGTCAAACGGAACCAGGCTCGGTTCCCGGCGGAATTCGCTTTTTCGTTGAATGCGGCGGAGAAAGCCGAGGTTGTCGCAAATTGCGACCACCTTGAGAAGTTGAAGTACAGCAGGGTGTTGCCTCTTGCCTTTACGGAGTACGGAGCAATTATGGCGGCCAATGTTCTGAACTCGGCGCGGGCGGTTGAAATGGGGGTACTGGTGATTCGGGCCTTCGTGAATTTGCGTCAAACGATGGCTTCCAACCGTGAGTTCGGCCACAAACTCGCTCAACTGGAGAAACGCCTGGCTGGGCACGATCAGCAATTGTTGTCGATTGTCCAAGCACTGAAATCACTCCTGGGAACAAAAGAGGTGCCCCCAAAAAGACGGATCGGGTTCGACCCTGAAGCCATGTGACCGAACCAGTCAAGTCACAAGGACAGGCCCCGACGTCATTGTCAGGCAACGTTTGCATGGCGTAGCTCTCAATTTGACCCCAGGCCCCCAGCCCGGGATGCCCAACTCACCAACCCCAGACAACAAGGAGCTCCGGCGTGCCCCCAATGGACGCCCCCAACCTCTCTGCCCTGCGCCGGGCCGGACGCATCCAGCGCACCGGCCGCATCGCCTGTGTCGACCTGCCGGCGTTCCCGCTGCAGTTGTTGCTGCGCAAGCATCCGGACTGGCGCGGCAAACCCACGGCGGTGGTCGAAGAGGACAACCCGCAGTCACCCCTGTTGTGGGTGAGCGAATCCGCCCGCCGGGTGGGCATCCTGCCGGGCATGCGCTACGCCTCGGCCCTGGCTCTGGACCGCGACCTGCAGGCCGCCACGGTGACCGCGCGCCGCATCGCCGCGGCCACCGAAGCGCTGCACCGCTACTTGCTGACCTTCTCGCCAAGGGTCGAACCAGCACGGCACGAACCGGGGGTCTTTTGGCTCGATGCCGGTGGCCTTGAACGACTGAATGGAACGCCGACGGAGTGGGCTGAGCGCCTCTGGCGGGGGCTGCGCGAGGCCCGCTTCGTCTGCGGAGTCACGGTGGGTTATTCCCGCTTTGGCACCTATTGCCTGAGCCGGGTGCACCGGCAAGCCGCTGTGATCCCGTCACCAGCCCGCGAGGTGGCCGCCTGCCGCCGGGTGACTCTGGACCGATTGGATTTGCCGCCGCGAGTGCGGGACGACCTGAAGCGCCTGGGCCTGACCACGGTCGGCGAACTGATGGAGCTGCCAGCGGCAGGGTTGGCGGCGCGCTTCGGCGCCGAAACCGCCCACCTGGTGACGTTGGCTCGGGGCCTGCGCTTCGACCCGTTGCAACCGGTCACACCGGACGAACCGGTGCGCGCGGTTGAAGAAATCGAACACGCAGAAGTCGATGCCTGGCGATTGCTCTTCCTGATCAAGCGCCTGTTGCACCCGCTGCTTGCGCGTCTGGGCAAAGAGCAACAAGCTGTGGCGTTGCTGCATCTGGACCTGAAACTCGACGCGCGGGGAGCCGCCACCGCCAGCCGCCGCGAAAGCCTCAGGCCAGCGGCGCCCACTCTTGATGTGGTCTTGCTGACGGAACTGGTGCGGCTGCGCCTGGAAGGGCTGGATTTGGGCGCGGGCGCCGAGCAGGTAGCGGTGGAGTTGGAAACGGTTGCGGCCACTCCCGAAGCCCTGGAATTGTTCCGCCGCCGCCAACGCCGCGATTTGGCGGCGGCCCTCAGAGCGGTGGCGCGGGTGCGTGCGGAGTTGGGCGACCAGGCCGTGGTGCAGGCCGAGTTGACCGATGGGCATTTGCCTGAGCAGGCCAGCCAATGGAAAGGGGTGGAAGAGCTTCACCAACCGGCAGCGCAAAAATCGAAAGCCACCAACAACCACCCACCCATGGTGCGCCGGATGTTGCCCCGCCCGCGGCCTTTGGTAAATGGCCCGGCGAATTTGGCCCAGGTGCGGGGTGAAGAACTGTTGCGGGCGGCATCCGGGCCCAACGCTCAAGCTTCGACTCGATGCACAGTGCGCCGCGATGGGCCCCATCTGGTTTCGAGTGGCTGGTGGGCGGGTGAACAGCGCCGGGCGTACCACTTCGTCGAAGCCCCGGGCAGTGCTTTGTTGTGGGTCTATTACGATGAAAACGAGAAGCGGTGGTATCAGCAGGGCACGGTGGAGTGATGGCCAGCTACTCGCCCCTCTGGTGCAAATCCTACTACTCTTTCCTGGAGGGCGCCTCGGCCCCGGATAATCTGGTGCGCCGGGCCTCCGAACTGAAACTGCCCGCCATCGCGCTCACCGACCGCGACGGTGTGTACGGCATCCCGGCCGCGTATGTGGCGCTGAAGGAACTGGAAGAGGGCGCGCACCGGCCCAAGCTGATCATCGGCAGCCAGATCACCGTGGACGACGGCGCGACCATCACCCTGCTGGCGCAAAATCGCGAGGGCTACGCCAACCTGTGCCGCCTGATCACCCGTGGGCGGTTGCGGTGCGAAAAGGGCGAAAGCCAGGTGAGTTGGCGGGAGGTGGTGGAATTTGCGGCGGGCCAGATCGCACTGTGGGGTGGTGCCGAAAGCCTGCTGGCGGCCGGGCCCGAGCGCGAACGGGAGGTCAACCGCGCGGCCGGTTTGTTGGGCGAAGCTTTTGGCGACCGTTTGTATGGCCTCATTGCCCGGCACTTGGCCGCGGGTGAAAAAGCGGTCGAAAAACGGGTGCGGGCTTGCGCCGAACGCTACGGCTTGCCGCTGGTGGCCGGCCACGAAGTGCTGTACCACAGCCGCACCCGGCGGCCGCTGCAGGATGTGCTGACGAGCATCCGGCATCTGGTGCCCGTGGCCGATGCGGGTCGGTTGCTGAAACCCAACGACCGCCATGGCCTGATGGGCGCGCCGGTTTTTGCGCGCGTATTTGCCGACGATCTGGAAGCGGTGGAGCGCACCTTGGAAGTGGCCGCGCGCTGCAGCTTTTCCCTGGACGAACTGCGCTACCGCTATCCCGCCGAGCACATGCCCTTCGGCCTGACCACTGCCACTTGGCTGGATCAATTGGTGCGGCGCGGTGTGCGCGATCGGTTTGGCGAGGCGGCCCCGGCCGACCTGCAGGAACGCATCAACCGCGAGCTCGAATTGATCCACGAACTGGATTACGAGGGCTACTTCCTGACCATGTACGAGATCGTGAATTTCTGTCGGGAAGAGGGCATCATCTGCCAGGGGCGCGGTTCGGCGGCCAACTCGGTGGTGTGTTATTGCCTGAAGATCACGGCGGTGAACCCGCGCGAAGTCGACCTGTTGTTCGAGCGTTTCATCTCTCGCGAACGGGCCGAACCGCCGGATATCGACCTGGATATCGAGCATGGCCGGCGCGAAGAAGTCATCCAGCACGTCTATGAAAAGTATGGGCGCGACAAGGCGGCCATGGTGGCCAATACGGTGCGTTTTCGGCCGCGCTCGGCCATCCGCGAAGTGGGCAAGGCGCTGGGTTTGCCGGCGGTGCATCTGGACCGCCTGGCCAAGTCGGCGAGCCACAGCATGATCGCCCATTTCCCGGACAGCGACTCGGGCGGCTTGCCGCGTGAAGAATTGGCCCACGCCGGGTTTGATCCCGAATCGCCTTTGCATCAGCACTTCGCCCGCCTGGTGGCCGAGATCCAAGAGTTCCCGCGGCATATGTCGATTCATCCGGGCGGTTTTCTATTGGGCCACGAACCGGTGCACGACCTGGTGCCCATCGAAAACGCGACCATGCCCGGCCGCACGGTGATCCAGTGGGACAAATACGGCGTCGAAGCCCTGGGCCTGTTCAAAGTCGACCTGCTGGGCCTCGGCGCGCTCAACCAACTGCACATGGCCTTCGATATGTTGCGGGTGGAGCGCGGCGTGGACATGAGCCTGGCCCGCATCCCGCGCGACGACAAGCCGACCTACGCCATGCTGCATCAGGCCGATTCGGTGGGCACCTTCCAGGTCGAAAGCCGCGCCCAGATGAACATGCTGCCGCGCCTGCGCCCCGAGTGCTACTACGACCTGGTGATTCAAGTAGCGATCATCCGCCCCGGCCCCATCAGCGGCGGCATGCTGCACCCATACATTTCCCGCCGCCGCGGCGACGAACCCGTGGTGTACCCCCACCCGTCACTGGAACCCATCCTAAAAAAGACTCTGGGCGTGCCGCTCTTCCAAGAACAAGTCATGCGCCTGGCCATGGTCGCCGCCAACTACACCCCAGGTGAAGCGGATCAACTCCGCCGTGATATGGCCACCTGGCGCAGCCACGGCCCCATAGAACAACACCACGAACGCTTAGTCCGCCGCATGGTCGCCAAAGGCATCACCGAAGAATTCGCCGAAAGAGTATTCCAACAAATAAAGGGCTTCGGCGAATACGGCTTCCCTGAAAGCCACGCCGCGAGCTTCGCCCTAATCGCCTACGCCACCTCCTGGCTAAAATGCCACCACCCAGACATCTTCGCCTGCTCACTATTAAACGCCCAACCAATGGGCTTCTACTCATCAGGCACCATAGTAGAGGATGCGAAGCGACACGACATAGTAGTGCTCCCGGTAGATGTCACCGCCAGCTCCTGGGACTGCACGCTCCAACCGATCCCCCGCAATCTCGGAGGGGTTCCCCCCGCCAACAGCGCCTCGGGCCCTAGGCCCGAGCGAGCCCTTTGGGCGAAGCGCGAAGCGGCTGGCGGGGGGAACCCCTCCGAGTTTGCGGCGCTCCGCATGGGCCTGCGGTACGTCAAGGGCGTGCGCCACGACACCGGAGAACGCATCGTCGAAGCGCAGCGCGTGAGCCCTTACAGGAGCATCGCCGATCTTTATCGGCGGGCGCGGGTGCCGGAGAATGATCTCACGGCGTTGGCGCGCGCGGGGGCGCTGGCGAGTTTGGAGCCGGATCGGCGCAAGGCGCTTTGGGCGGTGCATGGGTTGAGTAAGAAGGATCGGCCGGAGCAGTTGTTGTTGGCTTTGGATGATCCGGTACCGGTGCCTTCGTTGCGGGAGTTGAGTGAGATGGAGGTCATCAACTGGGATTGGCAAGAGGGCGGGCACAGCCCACGGGCGCATTTGTTGGCGCCGGTGAGGGAGGCGTTCAGGGAACAGGGGTGGCCGACGGCGGCTGAGGTGAACAAAGTGCCCAACGGGCGGCACGGGCACTATGTGGGGTTGGTGATTTGCCGGCAGCGGCCGAGCACGGCCAAGGGCGTGACGTTCTTCACCCTCGAAGATGAGACCGGTTTTGTGAATTTGGTGGTGTGGCAGAATGTGTGGGACCAGTACAAGATCCTGGCGCGCTCGCTGAGCGTGATGGGGGTGTCGGGCAAAATCCAGGCCGAGGACGGGGTGACGCATCTGGTGGTGGAGCAGATCTGGGCGCCGCAATTGGAGGGGGAACCGGCGGCGGTGGGGAGTCGGGATTTTCGGTGAAAAGCCGGATAATCCGGATTAGAGGTGCCTTGAGGGCCTTGGGGACGAAAAATGCAATTTTCCTGAATTAGTTTTGCGCACTCGCAGGGTTCTCTGCGCATGTCCTTATGAAGACTGAATCCCTCCCCGATGACGCCGGCCCGCCGGCTTTGGCTTGAAATGGAGAACCCAATGCGTACCAAACCCATAATTGTCCTGATGATCCTGATGTTGTCTTTCATGTCGCTGGGCCTGTTGGCCGGTTGCAGCAGCGATGACCCCATGGCCCCCGTTGCTGGGGCCGATGTCGACACCTACGTCAAGTCCCTGCCTTCCTGGGACGAGTTTTCGCCGCCGCGGGCTTCGGAAAACCTGCTATTGGAGGGCCCGGTCGACACCACTGAGACCTATGAGAATCTCGAATACAACTGCAATGT
>JADGEP010000130.1 GCA_016744275.1 Candidatus Krumholzibacteriia bacterium
GAATGTGTTGTTGCTCTGTGACAACCTGGGCCAGGCTGACCGTTTGACCGAGTTGCTCGAAGAAGCTGTCAACGAGATCCCAGCCACGCGCCCATTGGTGGGTTCATTGAGTGCGGGTTTTGTGTGGCCGGACCTGAATCTGATCTGCCTGACGGACCACGAGTTTTTCGAGCGTTACCGCAGGCCCACCCGAGTGCGCCATCGCAGCAGCGGACTGGTCAAGGAACGGGCCTCGTTGGTGACGGGCGAGTACGTCGTGCATCTCGAATATGGAATCGGCCGTTACCGGGGCATGAAGATCATCACCGTGGAAGGCGCTCAACGCGAATGCCTGCAGGTGGAGTATGCCGACAGCGGCACGGTCTATGTGCCGGTGGAAAATATTGACCAGGTTGAGCGTTACAGCACCGATCAGGGCGCCAATCCGCCCCTGGCCAAACTGGGTTCGGGCAGTTGGTTGAAGGTCAAGGGCAAGGCGGCCAAGGCGATCCAGGCCATGGCCGCCGAATTGATCGATTTGTACGCGACCCGCGCGGCCCGTCCGGGCTTTTCCTTCCCCGCCGACACCCATTTGCAGAAGGCTCTGGAAGACTCGTTCCTCTTTGACGAAACTCCCGACCAGTTGACGGCCATCGCCGATACCAAACGCGACATGGAGGACGCCCAGCCCATGGATCGCCTGGTCTGCGGCGACGTGGGTTTTGGCAAAACCGAAGTTGCGATTCGGGCGGCCTTCAAAGCCGCCGATGGTGGCAAACAGGTGGCGGTTCTGTGCCCCACGACCCTGCTGGCCCAGCAACACCACGAGACCTTCAGCGAGCGGTTCCGGGACTTCCCCGTCAGGGTTGAAACTCTCAGTCGCTTCCGCACTCCGGCCGAACAAAAGGAAATCCTCGCCCGCTGCGCCAAGGGCCAGGTCGATGTTCTGGTGGGCACTCACCGCTTGCTTTCGCGGGACGTGAAATTCAAGGATCTGGGCTTGTTGGTCGTGGATGAAGAACAGCGCTTTGGTGTGAAACACAAGGAACGCCTGAAAGAGCTGCGCAAGCTGGTGGATGTGATGACGCTGAGCGCCACGCCCATTCCGCGCACCCTGTATCTGGCCCTGATGGGTGCACGGGACATGAGCCTGATCAATACGCCGCCCCGTGATCGGTTGCCCATCCATACGGAGTTGAGCACCTTCAGCAAGAAGACCCTGGTCGAAGCGATCTTGCGCGAGTTGCACCGCGGGGGGCAGGTTTTCTATGTGCACAACCGGGTGCAGACCATTGAGGGCACCGCCCAGCTGATCCGCGAATTGTTGCCCAACGTGCGGGTCGCTTTTGCTCATGGCCAGATGCCCGAAGAGAAGCTCGAACACATCATGACCGAGTTTCTGGACCAGAAATTCGACGTGCTGGTTTCCACGACGATCATCGAGTCGGGGCTGGACATGCCGCGGGTCAATACCATCATCATCGATCGGGCGGATCGTTTTGGCTTGGCCCAACTTTATCAGTTGAGGGGCCGCGTGGGGCGCAGCAATCAGCGGGCTTTTGCCTACCTGATGACCCCGCCAGGTGAACGACTGACCCCTGAGGCGAGGCGACGCCTGGCTGCGCTGGAAGAATTCCAGGCTTTGGGGTCGGGTTATCATATTGCCATGCGAGACCTGGAAATCCGGGGCGCGGGCAACCTGTTAGGGGATCAACAACACGGCCATATGGAGGCCATCGGGTTTGACCTGTACTGTCGCCTGTTGGAAGAAACGGTGGCGGAACTTCAGGGCGGCGGCGGGGTTGCACCGCTCGACGTGAAAGTTGAAATGCGGGTATCTGCGTACCTGCCTGATGATTACATCGGCGACCCCCAACAGAAAATGGATCTCTACCGTCGGGTGGCGCGCACCCGTAAAGTGGCTGGTTGCCTACGTTTGCGGGACGAGTTCCGCGACCGCTATGGCCTTTTGCCGCCACCGGTGGAGAATTTGCTGCGCATCCAGAGTTTGCGCATCCGGGCGGGAGTCCTGGGAATCGATGAAATCGTGGGCGGCCGCCTGGGCCTGGATTTCTTTTTCGCTGGCGGACAGGAGCCTTCGCCAACTATAATTCAGGGCTTGTTGGAAACAGGTCCCAAAGGCCTTCAATTCAAGGCCGTTGAACAATTCATCATGAAAGTGCCGGCTGCCAGGGAAGATCAACTGGTGGTGGCGTCAGTAATGCTCGACCGCTTGGCCGAGCTTTGCGACAAGGAGAGATCATGTCCGCCTCGACGACCCCTGAACTGACCCAAAAATTGCGGAATCGGCTTGATGCCCGTTCCGAAACCACTTTTTTCCTGCGCCTCGCGCTTGTGGCATTGGTCTCGGCGACCTTGCTGAGCCTGGCCGGATGCGGTGGCGGTGGCGACGAAAAGGCCGAAGAGAAGATCATCCTGGCCACCATCGGTGAAAAAGAAATCACGGGCCATTATTATGAGGAGCGCCTGACGCTTCTGAAATCCGAAGAGCTGCCCCGCGATACGTACGGCCGGCCTCTGGACATGTCGGCCATGCCGGGCAAGGAAAAATTCCTGGAGACGCTGATCAATAAGGAAGTGATGGCTTTGACGGCCGTCGCTCTGGGTTATGCGAATGATCCCCAGATCGTTGGCGCGCGCAACAGCCTGACGGATTACGAAGGCGGCCTGGCAATGTGGGCTGATGAAATTCGCGACCCGTCCAATACCATTTCTGAAGAGCAGCTTCAAACCTTCTACAAAAAAATGGGCTCGAGCCGCCAGTGCCGTTACGTGATTTGCAACTTCCTGGACGATGCCAATGCGGCGCGAGAAATGGCTGTGTCGGGTGCCGATTGGGCCGATGTGGTGGCCAAGTATCACGATGGCGATGAGGATCCGACGGGCAAGTATGAAATCAACGTTCCGTTTGGACGTTTTGGTGCCGCTTATGAGACCGGTGTTTTCTCACCGGCGGTGGGCGAATTTACTCAGCCGATCCACTCGGTATACGGTTATTGGGTGCTCGTCATTGACGGCGAAAAACCTGGCAAACGCCCGCCCCTGGAAGAGGCCAAAGCCAAAATTCTGGACACCACCCGTGGCCGCGAGATCTCGCGTCTGCGCGAGGCGATCAAGGCACGTATTCACGAGAAATACAAGTTTGTGATCGACGAAGAAGCGTTGTACAAGTGCTACAACGGCCTGCCCGCCCGTGAAGACATCTTCTATCCCGGAACCCAGGACCCGGTGTCGAAGGATGACCTGTTGCCCCTGGACCTGACCCCGGCTGATATGGAATTGGTCTTCTACAGCTATGTAAAGATCGACGGCACCGAGCGCCTCTACACTCTGGGTGATTACAAGTCGCACTTCGACAAAATGAGTGTTTTCCAACGCCCCAAGCGGGCGCAGATGCTTGGTGGATTGCGCAACAAGCTGACCGAAGAACTGGAAAAGACGCTGTTCAAACTGGAAGCTGAAGATCTGGGCTACTTCGAGAATGAAGAAGTGCTGTTCAAGGTCAACGCCAAGGTTGAAGAACTGCTGGTCAACAAGTTGTATACCGACATGGTGACTTTCAAAAAGCGCATTGAGCCGGCAGAGTTGGATGTCTTTTGGCAGGAGCACAAAGAGGACTATTTTGTGCCCGAAACCCGCGATGGCCGCTTGGTCATTTGCGTGGATCGCCAATCTGCGGACGAGGCTGCGGTTGCAGCTTCAGAGGGCGTTTCCTGGCGCGATCTGCTGGTGAAATACGGCACCAACGCGGACAACAAGTCCCGTTCCGGAAAGATCGAAAAAGTGCGCCGTGAAATGACGGGACCGACTGGTGAAGCGTTGTTCGGGCTGGCGATCGGTGAATCCAGCACCGCGTTTGATCTTGGCAATGGCAGCTTCGGCGTGGTTATGCTCGAAGGCATCAACGAGCCTTTCCAGACAGAACTGAAGGGCATCACCGAAGAGGTTGGCCAGCGCATGAAGCAGCTGCGCGAAGAAGAAAACTTCCAGACACTGCTGGCCCAGTGGAAGGGTGATCTGGTGATCACCGAGTATCCCGAGAATCTTGAGGGCCTGAAATCGTGGCGTGAATTGACCACGCCGCCGGTGCCTGAAAATCTGGTGCCACGCAACTAACCGAGGACGGAGTCTTGATGTTGATTCAGGGAAGGAAACCGCTGCTGGCGGTGCTGGCAACTTTGTTGCTGACAGCACCGCAGGCGGTCCGGGCGCAAAGCGAGCCCCAGTTGGTGGACCGCATTGTGGCGATCGTCGATGAAGAGGCGATTCTGCAGAGCGACCTTGACCGTGAGGTTGAACTGTACCGTATGGAGAAGGAATACGCCGGTGAATCCATCGACGTGGATGCCGAGACGGTGCGCCGGGAAATGCTGGAACGTTTGGTGGAAAGCAAGCTGATCATCGCTTCGGCCCGGCAGGCCGACATGACCGTCGATGACGACGCGATCGAGCAGAGTGTGGACCAAAAAATCGACCAGTTCGTCGAGCACTTCGGTTCCCTGGAAAACTTGAAACGTGAGCTTGAGCGCAGTGGCATGACCCTGGGAGACTACCGCAACCGGATGGGCAGTCAGCTGCGCGATCAGCAGTACCTGCGACTGGTCGTCGGCAAATTCATCCGGCCGGATATCGAAGTGCGCGAAGACGAAGTGCGCGAATATTATTTAGCCAATCTGGATCAGATGCCGGTCGAGCCCGACAGCCTGACCATTGCCAACATTTTGATTCCGGTGCAGCCTTCGATTGAAGTGAGGCAGGCGGTGCAGGGCGAGGTCCAGAAAATCCAGGAGGCATTGGCCTCAGGGCGGGCCTTTGCCGAAGTTGCGCGCGAGTTTTCCAAAGGTCCCAACGCTCAGCGAGGTGGGATGGTGGGAATCGTCAGTCCCGGTGACCTGTTCGATGAAAACCTGGACCGTGCCGTATTTGCCATGACTCTGGGGCAAGTGAGTGAACCGGTGGTTTCAAGCCGCGGAGTGCATTTGATGCGCCTGGATTCGATCCAGGAGGGCAATCGCCGCGCGATCAGTCAGGTGTTTTTGCCGATCGAAGTGACCCAGGCCGATGTGGATGCTGCCGAAGCGAGTATCAAAACGGCCCAGGCCCGGATCGAGGTTGGCGAGCCCTTCAGTCTGGTCGCTGCCGAGATGAGTGGAGATCCGGCCAGCTCTCGCAATGGGGGCGTCTTGGGTACTTTCAAACTCGAAGACTTGTCGCCCCAATTCCAGGAGGCGCTGGCCGAAGTTGCGGTTGGAGAACTGACCGAACCGGTCCTGACCCCTGGTGGGTGGTATATCTTCAAGTTGCTCGAGCGCAAAGAAGGCCACCTGTACACCTACGACGAGTTGAAGGCCAACTTGCGGCAGGTTGTTGAGAATACGAAAATCGAAGAAAAACTGAGCGCCTACGTTCAGGAATTGCGGACCCGGTTTTTCATCGACGAAAAATCAGGTTGAGTTCAACCGCCGCCATTGAGTTGGTCAATGGCGGCTTCGTCCAGATCCGTTGCCGGCGGCTGAGTCCTGACAATGGCCGCCATGATATCGTTGCTGGCGGCCGCATTGCCAGTCAGGGATAGAATCTTGGCGTAGTTGAACGCCAGAAGCAGGTCCCGCGGGTTCTTCCGATAGGCTCTCTGATAGGCCTCTACCGTAGCTTTTTGCACTTCCGGTGTGGCCAAATTCCGCAGACGATTCATCTCCTCGTCCAACAGATTCAGCCTGGTATCGTGCCCCAATTGGGCCGTAAACGGGTACGGTGTGACCGTGGTGCGCATCTGGGAGAGATTCAAGTATTCGTTGGCTGCCGTGAACATCAATTCCCGCCCACAATCTTCCAGCGTGGGCATGGGGTGCCTGGCATCGGCCCGCGCCTTGACCCATGCGGGCAGAGCCTTTTCGAGCGTCGGCAGGATGGCCTGGGCCACCAGATAATTGCCCTGGAAGGTCAGGTGCACATGTTCGTAGAAGAGGTCCCGGCCAGGTATGCCCAACCCTGAGGGTTCAATTTGACGCAGCGTCTGCTGGGTGTCGGCCAGTAGCACTCCTTCGGTTTCGAGAGTGGCCGCCGTGGAGCGAACAATCTCATTCAGCCGTTGGTCGGTGCGGAAGCGCAGGGCGTCGTATTCCAGGGCATCACTGAAAGATGCGTAAGCGGTCACCGGATCGCCGAGGGCCAGGAAGGCTTCCCCGAGCAAAAAGTGGGTATTGGCGTAGCCTGGATCGATTTGCCGGGCGACTTGCAGGCTGTCGCGGGCGGCGGCAGGGTTGCGGGCCGCCAACAGATTAAGGGCGCTGGACTCTAAATTTTGCAGGTGTCTCAGGGCCGCCACCGGGGCGGTGGAATCGGCGATGGAGGCGAACGGAGGGCTGTGGCGCAGGTTCACCGCCACGGTGCTCAGTACAGTTTGGGCGCCGCCCTTGGCGCCAGCCAGGCAAATGTCCTGGAGGTTTTGCCGGAAATTCTCATGCACGGTGTCGAGCTCAGGGTCATCACTGTGCACCAAGTGCCGCGAGTACATCTGCATGCCCCGCCACTGCTCGGAATCGAATTCGCCATCGCGGCTGCTGGCGACCAGGCTTTGCCCAAGTTGTCCCAGGCGGGTTGAGCGAAAGGCAATGCCGGCCCGCACGACCTTGAGATTGCCTGGTACCCCGGACACCGAACCACCAATACCATAGGGCCCGATGACTTCGTTGTTGCCCAGATAGACCAAAAATACATCCGGGTCATAGTCGGCACATTCTTCGGCGATGGGCAGTACGACGTGGGAGTTGATCGCCGTCAAGGCGGTGTTCACAAACTCGAAACGGACGCCGGGATAGCGGGACCGCAGCATCACTTCCAGATTGCGGCCGAAACTGAACGCCGAATTGGGCACGCCCAGGGCCGCCGAGGCACCCAGGATGAAGATGCGGCAGGTATTGTCGGGCTTGTCGATGGCGAAGCTTTGGGGGATCGGGCTGCGGGTGATTTTGCGTGGGAAAAATCGCCAGCCAAAATGCCGGTTGGAACCATAGGCCTGCACGCTCTCTACCGGCAAAAAGAGCGAAGTGGGGTAGCCATAACCCGCCACACGAAGGATACCCTCACACGCCGCCAAGAACATGATCGGGACCAGAACAGCCATGGCAAAACGGGACAGCGTGCGGTGGCGATTGAGGAAGCCAGCGATGACGGGCTTGGTCGCAGTGGCCGCAGAATTGTGAGCGGGCGCGGTGCGGGCAGGCTTTTTCTTGCGGCTCATGAGAGATTCCTTGTGCAATGGGTCGTGGTGGGTCCCGTCAGGTCGCCCTCGGTCCGATCGGAATCCCGAGGATAACCCATCGTTTGAACTTCGTCAAAGTCGCCAGATGCTCAGCCGCGAAGCTGCTTGGTTTCGGCTGCCAGATACGATTCCAGCCAAGGAAACAGTTCCGTCACGCTGCCGCAGTTTTCCGCAAAGCCAGTCATCAAATCGGTGCGCCGGCTTTGCCACAAAATGTGAATCCACTTTTTGAATGCTTGGTCGGCCTCATCCTGACTCAAGTCCAGATTCAGGTCCACATCCTGGCCGAGTGCCAACGCGCAGGTGAGCCAGCCAAGAGCCAGTGGCGGGTTTTTGGCGGCCAGTTCAGCCAGCAATTCCAGCGCCGGGCCGGCGTGGCCTGCTTCCAGGAGGGTTTCAGCCATGACTACACCCGACGCGGGATGGGCTTGCAGGTGCTGCTGAGCAAATTGTTGAATTTGCTGCGGGGCTTTATCCTGCCCGGCGGTCAAGGCCGTGAAAGTGACGATTGCCAACAAGGCCTCCGGATCCGAAGGGGCCCGGTTCACCGCATCGTTCGCCAAGGCCAGGGCGCGGGGCAGATCATTGCCGTGAGCGGCAAGTCGGCATTGCCCCAATAGGGCACGCACGCGGCTGTGGGTGCCACCGTTCTGTTTGTCTGCCAGACAGGCTGCAAAGGCGCTGGCGGCCTCTTCGATTCGGGCCAGGCTTTCGAGCAACAACCCTCGGCGCAAGTGCCAGGCCGCAGAGGTGCAGACGCGTTCGCGACACTGATCCAACCAGGTGAGGGCTTGTTGGTCGTTGTTGGAGAGCCCCTGGCTGATCAATGCTGCCAATTCACCACTCCAGGGATTGCGCGTCAGCTGGCGCTGCTGATCGCCGGTCAATTCTCCGGTCAGAATCGGTGCGGCCTCGTGAGAGACCTGGGCCCACAGCTTGCTATCATCCCAGAAACGGGCCGATTCCAGCAATTTGAACCAGCAGTAGAAATCATGGGGATCGTCGGCCAAGGTGCGCCGCAAGAGCTCCTGGTCTCGGTGCCTTTTGTTTTTGTCCGCCGCTATTTCCCGCACATAGCCCAGATGGTTGACCAACCCTTTGAGTTGGCGCATTTGCAACTGCTCACGATCCAGAAAAGCCTGCACATCTTCCAGCACATCTTCGTGAATGCGGTGCCTGAACCGAATCTCCGGGTCGCGGCGAAACAACCGCAGCAGATTGGCATCGCGGTGCTCTCCGCCCGGCAATTCGTTGCGCATCACCACGGTCGCGGCACCAACAGAGTCGTCGGCGAGAAACTCACGGATTTCATCACATAACGATGGCGTCAAACGCTCATCGGCGTCCAAAAACAAGATCCAGCGACCGGTCGCCGCAGCCAAGGAGGCGTTGCGAGCGGCGGCAAAATCATCCTGCCAGATATGAGTGACAACCACGGCACCGGCTGCGTTCAACAAGGCTACGGTGCCGTCATTGGAGCCGGTATCGGCCACAACCAGTTCATCCCACAGGCCAGCGGCGCTGTCGAGCAGGCCCGGCAGCATGTTTTCTTCGTTTTTAACGATCATGCAGAGGCTCAAAAGCGGTTGCGCCAAGATCTTCTCCTGTCAGGGGGCTGTCGAATGGGAAATTCTCATCCACGGGCCCCATTATGCAACCAGCGGCACGGATTGTGCAACCCATGCTCCGACGGGAGGTCTCTTGGACCCGAACGGGCGGTGGATTCCCGTCGCGAAATGCATCTTCAATCTGTCTGGAGGCAGGTTTGACTTCCGCTAAGAAAAATACCGAAACGAAACGCAGCGATGGGCCTTTGGATGCTCGCAGTGTCATCGGGTTCTACCACGTGGATCTGCAATATAAAGACCAAAAGGCCTTGAGCAATGTCCACTTCAGTGTCGACAACGGCGAATTCCTCTGCCTGACCGGCCCCAGTGGTGCGGGCAAGAGCAGTATTCTGCGCCTGATCGCCATGGATGCCTTTCCCACCAAGGGTGAGGTGATGGTGCGTGGCATGATGTCCAGCAAGATGAATCGCCGCAGCGTGCCCAGGTTGCGTCGCGAAATCGGGTTCGTCTTTCAGGATTTCAGGCTGCTCAGTGACCGCTCGATCGAAGACAACATTGCGTTCGCGCAACTCGTTGTGGGCGTTCCACGTGTGCAGATCATCAAAAACGTGATGCGGGTGCTCACCCAGGTCGGATTGTACGGCAAAAGGCACCGCATGCCCCACGAGTTGAGTGGTGGCGAACAGCAGCGCGTGGCCATTGCG
>JADGEP010000131.1 GCA_016744275.1 Candidatus Krumholzibacteriia bacterium
GATCTGGCCGGCGCTGGCGGCCCCACTGGCGATTGACCCATGGCCGCAAAAAACACTCCCCAGAAAAATGATAAAAACGGCGCCGCTGGTGGTCCCAAACTGACACCCATGCTGGCCCAGTACATGGAGGTCAAAGGGCGTCATCCGGGCTCGTTGCTCTTGTTCCGCATGGGTGATTTTTACGAGACCTTTTTTGAGGATGCTCAGACTTTGTCCCGTGTCGCGGGCGTGACCCTGACCACCCGGGATGCGAAGTCGGATCATCCGGTGCCCTTGGCCGGAGTGCCCTATCATGCCATCGACACCTACCTGACGCGCCTGCTGAGTGCCGGCATCACCGTAGCGATCTGCGAACAGATTGAAGATCCGGCCACCGCCAAAGGGCTCGTAAAGCGAGATGTGGTGGAGATCATCAGCCCGGGCACCGCGACGGCTCCCGAGTTGTTGGAAACCGCCAGCGGTCGTTATTGCCTGGCCTGGATACCGCGCCAAAATGGATTCGACGGCTGGGCGCTGCTTGATGCCTCAACCGGCGACTTCCGCTGCGGAACCGAGAAGGTCAACCTCGAGAGCCTCTGCCAACGGCATCCCGTCAAAGAAGTCATCGTCAGCGAAGAAACGGATCAGGAGCAGATCAACGAGTGGCGGGCGGCCATGCCCGAAGTGGTGATCAATGCGGCCAATACGGCGTGGTTTCATCCCAACTTCGCGCGCCAAACCCTGCTCAGTCATTTTGAGACGGCTAACCTGACGGCATTCGGACTGGAAGATGAGCTCCGGGAACCGGCCAGCACTGCGGCCGGAGCCATGTTGCGTTATCTGGGTGCGCTGAGCATGCGCCGGCCCGACCAGGTGACGACTCTGCGGTTCAGTCCGCGCGGCGATCGCCTGGTGCTGGATGAAGAGACCCTGCGCAATCTGGAAATTTTCCGCACCTTCCGCGGCGAGCGCGGCGCCGGGACCTTGATCCACCATGTCGATGGCACCCTGACGCCCATGGGTCGCCGATTTCTGGAACTGCGCCTGGCCGAGGCCATGACCGACCTGGATGAACTGAAAGGCTGGCACGCCGGCGTGGAAAGTGCCCTGGCTGACCGCAATTGGCGCAACGACCTGCGCGCGATACTGCGGCGGGTCGGTGATCTGGATCGCTTGACCGGACGCGCCGCCAGTGGGCGCATCGGCCCGGCGGCCCTGCGCCAGTTGGGCACGACCCTGGGGGCTTTGAGTGAACTGCGCCTAGCTGGGGACACCGCGGCTCACAAAGACCATCCCATCGCCGCCTGGGTTGGTCAGATGGACGATTTCTCAGGATTGGCCAACGACATCACCGGCACCATCGCGGAGGACGCACCAGCGACAACCCGCAAGCCAGGCTACATCGCCGCCGGTATTCATGCCGACCTGGACCGTTTCCGGGGAATTTGCGCCGACAGCAAAGGTTTTTTGGCGGGCCTGCAGGCTCGCGAACGCGAGGCCACCGGGATCACAACCCTGAAGGTCGGCTTCAACAAGATCTTCGGCTACTACTTTGAAGTGACCAAGAAGCACCTGGAAAAAGTGCCGGATCACTACGACCAGAAACAGACTCTGGTCAGTTCTTGCCGCTTCCACACCGACGAACTGAAAGAAGCCGAGAGCACAATTCTGGAAGCAGAAGAATCAGCCAATCGCCTGGAGACACAAATCTTCCAAGGTTTGCTTGATGCGATTGTTCAACGCTTGGCCGCGGTCAGTACAGCGTCCCGCCTGACCGCCAATTGTGACCTCATGTTGGGCTTTGCCGAGATTGCCGAGAAGCACAACTACTGCCGGCCCCAATGCGACGATTCGCTGGATTTGGTGATCCGCGAAGGGCGCCATCCGGTGGTTGAGCAGCTGCTGAATACCGACTTCATACCCAACGAAACGGTGCTGGATCCCAAAGAGAACCAGGTGGTGATGCTGACGGGGCCCAACATGGGCGGCAAGAGCACCTATCTCAGGCAAGTGGCCCTGATCACGCTCTTGGCCCAGGCCGGGGGATTTGTGCCGGCGGCATCTGCCCGAATTGGGGTGGCTGATCGCATTTTCACTCGCGTTGGCGCCAGCGACAATCTGGCCCGGGGCGAGTCCACGTTCTATATGGAGATGAGCGAAACGGCTCACATTCTGCACCAAATGAGCAGCCGCAGCCTGGTGATCCTGGATGAAATCGGCCGGGGAACCTCGACCTACGATGGCTTGAGCCTGGCCTGGGCAATCACCGAGTTTCTCAACAGCGAGCAAGGCCCCCGACCGCGTTCGGTATTTGCCACCCATTACCACGAATTGACCGAGCTGGAGGCCGACCTGCCGGGTTTGGTCAACATGCGCCTGGAAGTGAAGGAGTGGGAGGGAAAGATCATTTTCCTGCATTCAGTCGGAAAAGGGCGCAGCGACAAAAGCTACGGCATTCATGTGGCGCGCCTGGCAGGCCTGCCCGAAGGTGTGCTCAAGAGGGCCCAGACCATTCTCAACAGCCTGACTGCAGCTGCGGACCGGGACCATGATGCGCGTCTGACGGGCCCAGGAGGCGCTTCTGTGGCTGCCGACAGCCCCACGGCGACGCCCGGGCCCCGCACTCAGCTCTCGCTTTTCAGTGACACCGAGCGCGATGCCTTGGAGGGGTTGCGCCAGCTGGATCTCGAGACCATCAGCCCCATGGACGCTTTCATGTGGCTGGCACGCATCAAACAGGAACTTTCCGATTAACCGACGCCTCGCCCTGCCGAATCAATAGATGCGGACACGTCCGGTTCGCGCGATTGTCAATTTAAGGCAGCTGGCCCGGTTTTCGTCGCCCTCGGACCGAAACAGTGGCGCAGCGGGGGATTCGTGGCAGAAATCATCAAATGGTCTGTGGTTCTGGTCTGTCCGGGAGAAGAAGAGCTCTCCCTGCTGGCGGATTTGTCTGCCCGGCGCGATGCCCGCATAGTCGCGGTGGCCGACCCGAACGGCACCTCGGTCGGCGCCGGCCTGGCCGAAGTGATGGGCCTGATGTTGATCCGCGACCTGTCCGAGCTGACGCCTGGAGCGGCGCGCTACCTGATTCATCCGCCCCTCGATGATGTCGTCAGCAATTTTGTGGACAACGCCGCCCACCACGGCCTGGAGGCCGTCGCGGCCAAGGATTTTGCCCAACGCTTGAGCAGCCCCGGCATTGAACCGGTCGCCCCGGAGACTCAAGCCGCATCCGAACCCGGTTTCACTTCCGAATCCCAGATCGATATTTCTTTGACCGAAACGGCCCCGCCGCAAAGGGCGGCCCCGCCGCGCCCGGATCAAGATCTTCTGGAAATGGAAACCGCGGCAATTCACCGCACTCTCAGCCGCATCGAAGAGGCCCTTGATCGCGAAGCGCTTTTGCGCTGGCTGCTGAGCCTGGCGACTCGCGCCACCGGGGCCACGTCCGGCTCGATCATGCTCTTTGACGACCGCTCCGAGGAGCTTTATGTCGCTTACGCCTACGGCCTCAGCCAGCACACGATGCACACCACCCGGGTGCGCCTGGGCGAAGGCATTGCCGGCCGCGTGGCCGAATCACGGGTGGCTGAACTGATCACCGACAATCGCCACCCGGGAGCGCGGCGCGATCGGTCTTCCATCCAGCAGGCCATCTGCGCACCCATCGTCTGGGACGGCACGGTGCTGGGCGTGGTCAATGTTTCGAACAACGATGGCGATGGACAATTGGACCAGGGCGCTTTGGCCACGATCGAAAGCCTGACCCATCGGTTCGGCATGATCCTGGACCGATTCCTGGGCCTGCAACTGGTGCGCAACAGTGAACTTTTCCGCAACATGGAAGAGGAATTGAACCGCGACACCGGGCACCCCCAGGCCCTGGGCAGCACGTTGTGCGACTGGTCTGCCGATCTGCAATCGGTCTCCGGCGCCGAAGTGGTGCGCCTGGAAGTGCTGACCAATGGCGGCGATCTTTTTTGGGCAGACGCGCAACAATCCGGCTATGAATCGCCGCCCCATCCGGACAAGGCCGAAGTGCTCAGTTCCGGACGCCCTTTGGTATTGCGCCCAAGCGAGAACGGCGGCAGCGCCGAGAAAAATTCATCGCGCCAAGCCACGGTGTTTCATCTGCCCGTGGGACGCGAGCCGCTGCGGGCACTCATCACTCTTGAATTCTCCAGCGCCGCCCGGGCCCATCAGTTCCACTCCGTCAGCGCGGAAATTATTTATCTGGTCAATCGACACTTGACCTCTTTCCTGGACCGCGCGGCAACCGCCGATCAAGTCGACCGCCTGACGACGCTGGCCTCGGCCTTGTCGGAACTGGCTTCCGGCGCGGGGCGGCCAGGCTTCAGGGACCGTGTTTTGTCGGCGGCCTGCCGCCTGACAGGCGCTTCGGAAGCCCTGCTATTGACGGGTGTGAATGACGCCCCGACCAGCGAAGAGGGGCTGGACACAGAACAAGCCTTACGCCTGGAAGCCGTGCGACTGCTCAGTGAAGCTGGTACTCGCGGCTGGCAAACCACCGTGCTGGAATCCAGCGGGCCGGATGTGCCGCGAACCTTGCTGGTCGTGCCCCTGGATGCCCGCAATCCGTTCCCAGGTCTGGTGCTGTTGGACAAACGGCGTTTGCATCCTCTGGACGGCGCGACCTTCAACGAATTTGACGCCCTGTTTGCGCGACGCCTGTTGCCCCTGTTGCACATCCCATCTGAAGATCCACCGGCAATCACCGCAGACGATACCGACGCCATCTTGGATTTGCTGGAACCCGAGACCTCGGCTCCAGATGCTCCAGACGCTTTTTCGGCCGTCACGGTCAAGACCCTCGACGGCATACTGCAGCGCGAGATGGACCGCTGCGACCGCTACCACACGATGCTGGGCCTGGCGGCCTTCCGCATCGCCGGCGATAGCAACGTGCAACCGGCGGGCCTGGTGGCCGAGATCGATCGCCGACTGCGCAGCAGCGACCACATCGGTTGCCTGGAAGACGGCACTATCCTGATCATCGTGCCCGAAGACATTCAGTCTTTGCCCCGCTTGCAACGGCGCGTGGAGGAGATCCTCAATTTGGTGACCGGCGGACAAGAACTGCAGGTCCTGAGCGCGACGCGGGTCTATCCCGGTGGCGCCGATTCGCCCGCCAAGCTGATGGCTTCGGTTTTGGGTGCCTTGCCCAAATAGTTCTCTGTCCGGCCGGGCGAATCATCTGCGAACGGGCATTTGCCGGGGTTATCCCCGGTTTTTTCACGCCCAATGCCCAGTGCGGTCCAACCTCGGTTGACGGAAGCACCCAGCCTGTATAATCTTCCCAGCTAATCGACAACACGGGAAACAGCCCATCCCACCCGCCGAAGAAAGAGCCTGAACGGAATGAAAGGCAGCATGGCCAGCGAATCTGCACGCTTACCCGGAAAGATCCGGGTCCTGGACAACGCCACCATCGATCGCATCGCCGCCGGCGAGGTCATCGAGCGCCCGGCATCCATCGTCAAGGAACTGGTGGAGAATGCACTCGACGCCGGTGCCCGCAACATCACCATTTCCATGGAAGATGGGGGACTGACCAGCCTGACGATCGACGACGACGGACACGGCATTCCTTTTGACCAACTGCCGCTCGCTTTTGAACGGCACGCGACCAGTAAAATCGCCGCCGCAGCCGACATCATGCAGGTGGGCAGTTTTGGATTCCGGGGCGAGGCCCTGGCCAGCATCGCGTCCGTCAGTCAAGTGCGTTGCGTCAGCC
The DNA here is from genome assembly GCA_016744275.1 of Candidatus Krumholzibacteriia bacterium. Classification (GTDB taxonomy): domain Bacteria; phylum Krumholzibacteriota; class Krumholzibacteriia; order LZORAL124-64-63; family LZORAL124-64-63; genus JAGRNP01. Next base: position 5,738 of record JADGEP010000131.1, read on the forward strand.
GTTGTGCCAGCGAAGAGCTTGGTGGCCTGATCGAAATATCCGGTGGCGAGTTGATCCGCCGCGAACCCGCACCGCGCAATCGGGGCACGACCCTGACGATCAAGGACCTGTTTTTCAATACACCCGCACGGCGCAAATTCGCCAAGACCGCCCAGGCCGAAAAACGCGCCATCATGAAGCTGCTCACCCAGCTGGCCTTGGCCCATCAGGACGTGCGCTGGTTGGTGAAATCCGGCCTGGATGTGTCCATGGATCTGCGTCCGGCCAACAGCCTGACCGACCGGGCGCGCGATCTGTTGGGCGCCTCGGTCATGGATCATCTGGCCCGCTTTGAAATGGAAAAGGGCGGCTTCAGTATTGGTGGCCTGGCGTCGCGCCCCACCTGGACCCGCGGCAATCGTGAGCAGCAGTTCATCTTCATCAACCGGCGGCCGGTCAACAACCGGGCTCTTTCCCAGGCCATCGTGCAGGCCTACCGCGAAGTGGTGCCCGCTGGTCGCTTCCCGGTGGTGATCGCTTTTCTGCAGATTCCCAACGGTGAAGTCGACGTCAATGTGCATCCGGCCAAAACCGAAGTGCGGTTGTTGTTGGAGCGCGAAATTTTTGGGATGTTGAAAAAGGCCCTCAGCGAGGGATTGAGCTTGCGCCGGGCCGATGAGATGCGGCCGTGGTCCGGACATGGGACCGGGACGGACGCAGGCACCGTTGCGGCGGGTGACACACCCGAAAGCAGCGCCCAGGCCCAGGACGATTATCTGCGGAGTTATTTCCAGCGCGGAGCCTCAGCCGGATACGAATTCAAAGGCGTACCCGAAGGCCAGGGCGAATTGTTTGGCGCCAATGCCATGCGCCCGCCGGCGGTGGGCGAAGACAATGCCGACGGCGGTCCTGCATTCTCAGGTACGAGTGAACCGCCGCTGCATTCGGCACCGTTCTGGCAATTGCACCGCACCTATATCGTAACGCAGATCAGGGGCGGGTTGGTGCTCATCGACCAGCACAATAGTCACGAGCGCATCTTATACAATGAAGCCAAGCAGGCCCTGGATGCCGAAGGTGGCCTCGGGGTGCCCACCCAACAACTGCTCTTTCCGGCCCATCTGGAATTGACGCCGGGACAGATCCAGGCCTGGCAGACTCATGCGAGCCAACTGACGGCCATGGGTTTCACCATCGAGCCCTTTGGAGGCCAGAGCATTCTGGTGCAAGGAATTCCCGCCAGCCTCAAAAACTGGAATGAAGGGCGCCTGTTGCTGGACATCCTGGATGATCTGGCCTGGGACGACAAACCCAGTCAGGAAAACCAGGTCGACCTGCTGGCCAGTTTCGCCTGCCACGGAGCCGTGCGCGCGGGCGAACCGCTGACGGTGCCGGAGATGCAGAACCTGGTGGACCAACTCTTCGCGACCGACACGCCGTTGTCGTGCCCACACGGGCGACCGACTCTGATTCAGTTTTCGCTGGCTGAGCTGGAAAAGCGATTTGGACGCACGTGATGGATCCGGTCGATATTTTCCAGGATGGTCTTTCTTGTCCGGCCATTGTTGGGCCCACCGCGGTGGGCAAAACCGGCCTGATCACTCACCTGGCGGCCGCTCACAACCTTGAAGTGATCAGCCTGGACAGTCGGCAGATTTACGCCGGATTGCGCATCGGCACGGCCCAACCGACCGCCGCTGAACTCGCTACGTGCCCGCACCATTTGATTGATTTTGTCTCGCCCCTGGAAAAATACGATGCGGTGCGCTTCCGCCAGGATTTTGAGCGGATCTACCGGCAGGTCCGAGGGCGTGGAGCCCAGCCCGTGCTCGTCGGCGGCGCCGGTATGTACCTGACCGCTTTGCGAGATGGATTCATGGAGATCCCGGGCCATACAGCGGAGAAGTTGGCGAAAGTGCGCGGTGCTTTGGACGGCCTGCCTGACGACGAGATCCGTGACCGCTTGCTCACTCATGATCCACGATCCCATGCACGTATCCACGTCAACGATCGCTACCGCAGCCAACGGGCATTGGAGATCTTTGAAATTTCCGGCGAAACCATGACCAGCCTGACGGCCCGGCAGCGCCCGGACCCGGTCCTGGGATTGAATTTTCCGGCCTTCGTCCTGGCCCGACCGGTGCCCGAGTTGGACGCGCGGATTGCGCAACGCACTGAGCAGATGTTGACCGAGGGCTGGATTGCGGAAACGGAAAAGGCGTTGGAAGAGTATGCGCCCCAATGCCCGGGACTTCTGAGCATCGGCTATCGTGAAATTGTGGCCTGGCTAGAAGGTCATCTGACCCGTGAAAAACTCGGGCCTGCCATCGTCCTGGTCACTCGCCAATATGCAAAACGCCAGCGCACCCTCTTTCGCCACCTTGCGGCAGAGGGCACCTGGCATCCGGATTCTCCTGAAGTTTTTGCGGCGATCAATTCGCATATCGCCTGATTGGTCCCAACCGGGTTTCATCACCCGCGATGTCTGGCGGGAAACTTGGTGCTGCCGCCGTCTGGCCGCGGACCCGGTCCGACATTGCCGTTGTCCGCCGCCCCCCAATCTCCCAGATCTTTCCGGTGACACTTGTTGCAAAGCGAACGTTGGTTCACGTCGCCGTAAGGATCGGGGATGGCATAGGAACCGGGCTCGGCGCCGTCTTCATGCAAAAGGCTCACGTTGAAATCCCAACGACCGGCATCGGGTGCGGAAGTCGCGTGAGCCCGATGACAGGTGATGCAACTGATCCGGCTGGAGGGCGATGGACCCGCCGTGGAACTCACCGTATTGGCAGGGTCTTCAAATGGAACTTCAGCCAGATAAGCCGTCGCGGCTATGGCACCTGTCTGGTCACTGGTGCCGTTGTACAAGTTGTAGGTGGTCGCTACCCTGCCGCCGAGAGCCCGATTGGCCGGATGCAGCAGGTGCGCATTACCGCGGTGGAAATCTCCATGGCAATTGCCGCACCAAGCGCTCATGCCGCCCCGATAAGCTGTGTGCGCCGATTGGCTTTCGGACCCAAAAAACAACGAGAGGCCTTCAGCGATGGGAGCCGGCTCAGTAAAATAGGCCACGCCGCCTTGAATCTGACGACCCGAACCGTACAAAAAACGGAAATCATTGGACCCGTGCGGGTCGTGGCAACTGGTGCATCCCATGACCGAAGACGGGAAGGTGCCTCCCGGGGCCGAAGACAGAGTGCCATCGGCGGCGAGTCCGTGGCCGGGAGCGTGAAGATTGTGCCCCGCCGCGTCACCTGGGATCGGGTTGGCCGCGCCGCCATGCCCGTCGTTCAGATTGTCTTCCATCAAGAAGACAAAATTGCCCGCGCCTTTGAGGGGCGGAGGTGCCAAAGGGTCAATGCCCAGCGTCTGATCCAAATGGGAATGGCAACTGAGGCAAACGTCGCTTGGCGAGGCGTCGACCAGAAGCCAGGCGTTGCCGTTGGGGCTATCCGGATCGACCAGAAGCCCATCTTGGCTATTGTGCATCGTGTGGCATCCCGAGCAATGAGCCACGCCACCGTCGTGAAAGGCCCAAACCGGTACGGCAATCAGCAAACTGATAAAGGCCAGGCATAAAATAGAAGTGGTTTTCAAGAGAGAGTCCCCCGCTGCGAGACACGCCGCCGCAACAGGTGCAGACCGATAGGCGTGTCAACCGGGCGAGGTGAACGAATGGGGGCAAGATCCGAATGGGGCGTCATCTGGAGCTGTGCGAAAATTATAGATCAAACGACAACCATAAGTCAACGTGTTGTTTAAAATATCACAGCAATGCTCAAGGCCGCTGCCGATAGGGCA
>JADGEP010000132.1:0-6039 GCA_016744275.1 Candidatus Krumholzibacteriia bacterium
GATCAACTGGGGTGTCATTTCACCAATGTGATTTTGGAGAAGCGGGTTTCAGCACCGGCCTCCAGGCGCACGAAATACACCCCGGCGCCCACCACCCGTCCCGCATCGTTCACACCATTCCAACGCACATCCTGCCGGCCCGGTCCCTGCTCTTGATCCAGGAGCAGGGCCACTTCACGTCCGGCCACATCATAAATGCTGAGCCGCACCTGGGCCGGATCCGGCAAGGTGTACCGGATGGTCGTCGAGGGGTTGAAGGGGTTGGGATGGTTCTGATCCAGCCGCAATCCCGTCTGGGGCAATTCGCGGGCCCCGTCGTCCACCGCTGAGGCGTTGATCAGTTCGTAGATCGCCACCTGATGGCCCACCAGATTCAGGTTGGTGATTTCGGAGGCGGCCGAAACCGTGACCGCGAACGTATCGGCCGGATCCAACAGGTTGACCGCCGTGTAGTCACCCGGCACCAGGCTGCTCGCGTCGCCACTGAGCGTGACATTGCTCTCGCCAAACGCGGACGTATTGGCGATGCAGAGCACCACCTGCTGTTCATCATCCCGCACATAAGCCAACACCGGATGCGCCGAACTGTTCAGCGTCGCGTACATGCCGTGACGCAAGGCCGGTGTCTGATTGCGCACCTTGATCAACCGCTTGTACCAATTCAGCAACGAGGTGGCGTCCGGTTCTTCATCCTGCACGTTGTACTGCTGGAAATTCGTATTGACCGCTTGCCACGGCGTGCCGGTAGTGAACCCCGCCTGGTAACCATCGGTCCACTGCATGGGTGAGCGGATTTCCTCGTCCGGCTTGCTGCCCGTCATGCCAACTTCTTCGCCGTAGTAGACAAAAGGCACGCCCGGCATGGTCAGGTAAATGCCCGCAGCCACTTTCGCTCTCCCCAAATCTTCACCCAGCACGGTGAACGAACGGTTCTGGTCGTGGTTGGTCAGGAAGGTGGCGTACTGCAAGTACGGATACAGGTCGTAGACCTGGGCCGCCTTCCCTCTCAGGTAGCCCGGATCAGCGTTGTTGGCTGCCCCGGTCATGGCGTAAGACAAATCGAATTCGAAACACAGATCCAGGCGGTCATCGGCGATATACTGGGCTACGGTATGGGAACCAGTCCAGGCTTCACCAACCGAGAGCACGTCCGGATTCACCGCTTTGATATGGGTGTTGAAATCTTGCCAGAATTGCAGCGTTTCCGGCGTATTTTCCAGCTGCCCCCCGTCTTCATCGATATACAACACCGCGTCGAGCCGAAAGCCGTCCACCCCCACGGTGTCCAGCCAATAACTCGCCGAATTGAACATGGCGGTTTTCACGGCGGGCGTATCGTAGTTCAGATCCGGCATGCCCTCCCAAAACAGGCCATAAAACCAGCCGGATGCATTCCAGTGCCACACATCCTGGCCCCAGGGCCCGCTGCCGCCCGGATTGTTGTTGGACCAACGGAAATAGTCCCGGTAGGTGGGATCACCCTGCTCGGCCGCCAGGAACCAGGGATGCTGGGTCGAACAGTGGTTCATCACATAGTCGATGATGACCTTGATGCCACGGGCGTGAGCGGCGACCAAAAAGGCTTCAAAATCAGCCATCGTACCGTAGTCCGGATTGATGCCTTCGTAGTCCCTGGCGTCATAGCCGTGGTAGCTGGGCGAATCGTTGATGGGCATCAGCCAGATGCCGGTGATGCCCAGATCCGTATCGGTCGCCGGGTCGCCGTCATTGAGATAGTCCAACTTGGCCGTCAATCCGGGAAAGTCGCCGATGCCATCGCCGTCGCTGTCGCTGAAACTGCGCACGAACACTTCATAGAATACTGCGTCGTTCCACCAGTGCAATGGCCCCACCGAATTGTGCCCACTGCCCGGCTCAAGATCGTTATACCAGACAAGAATGTTGTTGTCCGCCGGCTGCACGGTGTAGAGGCGATTGTACCCCACCCCGGGAAACTCTTCGGTGCCATCCCACAGCCCATTAATGCGGAATTTGTACTCAATGTTCTGCGCGGCCGTGAAACCTTCGAGGGTGATTTCATAGACCGTATCGCCATCAGCATCGCTCAATGGCGTCAGCGGAGAGCCACCCCAACCGTTGAAGGTGCCGGCGAGGTCCACGCTGTCCTGCTCAGGGTCAAACACCCCCAACCGGACTTGCTCCGACATGCGCACCTGAAAGGTGACAGGCAGCGCACCGGCCACCAACGGCAGCATCACAGTGAGGCTCAAGATGGCGAGAATCATCCCGCTTCGCGTCTTTTGGGTCATGGTGTTGATGATTCCTGTCGGGTGGCAGCGGGAAGACGGCGCAACTCAGATGCTATTATAACATATCCCAATACCGCCTGCCGACTACCTGAGGAGAATGCGGCAACCTGCCCATGAACCTGCAGGAGACTACTTGCGGCGGCTGCCCCGATTGCCGGATGGCCCTTTGCCTCCGGGCGCACGTTTTCCACCCGCACCGCGTTTGCGGCCCGCAGCGGGCTGGCGCGAACGCCCCCGGCGCCCAGCGCCAGGCCGCCCGTCAGATTCCGTTTTTTGCGCCCCAGGCGCCTCACCGTGCCCCGCCGGCACCAAACAATTGGGCCCATATCCGATCAATTCCGTGCGGCCCATCCTGGTCAACGCCGCGCGTAGCAAGGGCCAGTTTTTCTTGTCGTGCCAACGCAGGAAGGCCTTGTGCAAGGTCCTCTGCTTCGGATCCCGCACCGTATCGACGGCATCGCCCGGGCGCGCCTCACGCACCACCTTGCGCAGAGTATCGCGGCCCGAATGGTACATCGCCGTGGCCGCGGCCATGGGCGTGGGCAAGAAGGTTTGCACCTGGTCGGGCTTGAACTTGTTGCGTTTCAGCCACAGGGCAAGATTCAGCATGTCCATATCCGAAGTACCGGGATGAGCGGCGATAAAATACGGGATCAAATACTGTTTCTTGCCCGCCTGTTCACTGTACTTGTTGAAGAGCACCCGAAACTTTTCGTAGCTGCCGATGCCCGGTTTCATCATCCGGTTCAAGGGCCCGTCTTCGGTGTGCTCCGGTGCGATTTTCAGGTATCCACCCACGTGATGGGTGGCCAGTTCCTTGATGTACTCCGGCGACTCAACCGCCAGGTCATAGCGCAGGCCCGAGGCGATGAACACTTGCTTGACCCCGTCAACGGCCCGCGCCCTGCGGTACAAATCGATCAAGGGCTTGTGGTCGGTGCCCAGGTTGGGGCAGATTTTCGGATACACGCACGACAACAACCGGCAGGCCGATTCGATTTCGCGCGACTTGCAGGCCAGGCGCCACATGTTGGCCGTCGGGCCGCCCAGATCACTGATTACGCCGGTGAATCCCGGTGTTTTGTCGCGGATGTTTTCGATTTCGTCGATGATCGATTGTTCACTGCGGCTTTGAATAATGCGTCCCTCGTGCTCGGTGATCGAGCAGAAGGTGCAGCCGCCAAAACAGCCGCGCATGATGTTCACCGAATTCTTGATCATGTCGTAGGCCGGGATCTTCTTCTTCCCGTACGAAGTGTGTGGCCGGCGCGTGTAGTCCATGCCAAAAACGGCGTCCATTTCGGGCGTCGTCAATGGTATCGGCGGCGGGTTCAGCCAGATGTCGCGTTCGCCATGGCGCTGCACCAGGGCCCGCGCATTGCCGGGATTGGTTTCGGCGTGCATCACCCGCGAGGCGTGCCCGTACAACAACGGGTCGGCCGCCACTTGTTCGTAGGATGGCAAGCGGATGAAGGTGCGTTCGCGATCACCCCACCGGGTTTGCAGATTACCCAACTCCTGCAAGGCCGGCTTCCCGCCCGGCGGCGTGCCCGTCTGTTTGTCGCAGCCTATCCCCTCCATGGCGTAGGGGTCAGCGTGCTCGACCAACTCGCCGGGCTTGTCGATGCTCGTGGAATCCAGCTCCACCCATCCGGCGGGCATATCCTTGCGCATGAATGCTGTGCCCCGGATGTCGGTCATCTCGTCCAGCTCTTCACCGGCGCCCAACCGCTGGGCAATTTCGACGATCTGGCGCTCGGCGTTGCCGTACACCAGCATGTCGGCCTTGCTGTCGGCAAGCACACTGCGCCGCACCTTGTTCGACCAGTAGTCGTACTGGGCGATGCGCCTGAGGCTGGCCTCGATTCCCCCCACGATCACCGGTACGCCCTTGAAGGCTTCGCGGCAACGCTGGGCGTACACCAATACGGCACGGTCCGGGCGTTTACCGCCCACGCCACCGGCGGTGTAGGCGTCGTCGGAGCGGCGCTTGCGGTCGGAGGTGTAGTGGTTGACGAGCGAGTCCATGTTCCCGCCGGCAGTAACGCCAAAAAAGAGATTGGGCTGCCCGAGGGCTTGGAAGGCTTCGGCGCTGTGCCAATCCGGCTGGGAAATGATGCCCACGCGGAAGCCCTGGGCTTCAAGCACGCGTCCGATGACGGCCATGCCAAAACTGGGGTGGTCGATGTAGGCATCGCCGGTGATGAGGATCACGTCGCAGGCTTCCCAGCCCAGCTGATCCATCTCGGCCCGACTCATGGGCAGCTCGGGGGCTATGCCAAAGCTGGACGCCCAATACTGGGGGCGAGAAAAAAGACCGGGCGGGTTGGGTGCGGGCATGAAAGAGCCTGACGGGTCGGGAGATGGAGTGCATTGTTCGTCCATAGGTAAAGCCGGTTGGCTGGCCTCGTCAAGGGGGCAACAAATGGTCAGCTCAACCCGAGCCGCACCGTAGCCATTGCGAAGTGTGGTGGCGATCTGGTTGCGGCGGTGGCCCAAATGCCATACCGTCGGCATGAATTGGGCAAATAGCCTGCGGCTTGTGCACTCCTGAGCCGACGATCACCTTCCATCAAACCTCGGTGAGGGCCACGTTTTGGGCAGATCAGCACGCAAACCATCGCGCTCAACAAATTCGCGTTCAGCAGATGTGCGTTCCCAGGCCGTTTTGCAGCAAACCCTCGTGCGCTTGTGGCAGAAAATGGCCGCCGAAAAGCAGCCGCCGGCCATCGATCGCTTTTTAGCCCGGGAATTGGGCAAGCTGGAGGGCATGAGTCGCCGCGACCGCCTGTGGATCGGAGATATCCTCACTGACATTCTGCGGTACGGTGCCCTGGTCGTTTTTGCCGAAGGCTGGCGTCGCGATGGCTGGCAGCCCGACACCACAGCCCTGAACCGCCTGACTCTGGGCAAGACCCCTGCCCCGTCCGAGGTCTGGCGCCGCCTGAGTCGGTATCCGGCCCCCATAGTTTTCTTCTGGACCTTCATGCGCAAGCGGCTGACGGGCACTGAACTGCCGGCCATCGCGCCGCCCGGGCCGCACGCAAGCGAGGTGTGGCGCACACTCAAGAATGAGGTGGGCGCATCTGCATCGCCCTTGCTGCGGTGCCTATGGGCCGGGCTGCCCCACGCTTTGCTGCCGGTGATCACCGAGCGGGCTGGCCTTTCGAACTGGAGCCTCGCACAAACACAGCGGTTTTTGGACCACCACGCCCTGCGCCCACCGGTGTGGTTGCGCCTTTTGAACCCCGCGGGCCGGACAAGCCTGAGCCATGATCTGGACCAAGCCGGATTCCAATGGGAAGCCGAAGGTGATGCCTACTGCGTCCGTGGCGAAAGTGGCGTGTACGAATTGACGGCCTATCGCGCGGGTGTTTTTGATATCCAGGACCTGGCTAGCCAGAGCATTGGCGAGGCCGTCGATGCCCAACCCGGTCAATTGATCTGGGACGCCTGCGCCGGTGCCGGCGGCAAAAGCCTGCAGTTGGCCGCCGGCATGCAGGATCGAGGCATCGTTTTTGCCACGGATCTGCACGACAGCAAACTGAACGATTTGAACAAACGCGCCAAGCGAGCCAGCCTGGCCAACATCCAGGCCAGCCGGTGGGATGGGCAACAAGTTCCCGACTTTGGCGAAAAAGTGAAAGCGCGTGGCGGATTTGACCGCGTCCTCGTCGACGCCCCCTGCACCGGGACCGGCACCTGGCGCCGCAATGTCGACGGGCGCCTGCGGTTTTCCGAACGGGAACTCAGCCGCTGGACCGATGTG
>JADGEP010000132.1:6049-9505 GCA_016744275.1 Candidatus Krumholzibacteriia bacterium
CATCTACGCCACGTGTTCGTGGTTGCCTGCCGAAAATGAAATGGTGCGCGATGCTTTTCTGGCAGCCCACCCCCAATGGCGCTGCCTCGAGAGTCGACTGAACGGCAACCCGGAGGCCGACAGCGATACGACTTTCTGGGCCGTATTCACTCACTAGAAATCGCCCACAGCAGGCAAATGCGCCCCGAGGGGTGCCCGTTGCATCCTCCTGTGTTAACCTTACTCAAATCAATCTTTGGCAATTCAACAGTCAGGCAACCCATGCTGATCCAAGGTGGTCACATCATCACCGAGTCCGGCCTTGTCCGGGCCGAGGTGCAGGTCGTTGACGGCCTCATCAAAACCGTTGGTCCGGATCTCAAACCGGATGGCGAAATCATCGACGCCACCGGACGCTGGGTCATGCCCGGCGCCGTGGATGTGCACACCCATTTTGGCATGCCCTTGGGCAACGGCTTAAACAGCTTAAGTTGGGCCGAGAGCTCGGCCGCAGCCCTGCTCGGCGGCACCACCACGGTCATCGATTTTGCCAACCCCGCGGTGGGCGAACCTTTGGCCCAGGCGGTGGCGCGGTGGCGCGCCTTGGGCGATGGCCACACCCTCTGCGACTACGGGTTGCACGTGACGGTCACTGACACTTCGGATGAGCGTTTGGCCGAAATCCCAACCTTGCTGGCCGCCGGTTTGCCCACCTACAAAGGCTTCCTCGCCTACAAGGGCCGCCTGATGCTGCTGCCTGCGGAAATGAAATTGCTGATGACCGCAGTGCGCGCCGCCGGGGGCCGGCTCTTGGTCCATGCCGAAGACGGCGAGATGAATGCCCAGGCCGAATCATTGCTGCTCAATACCGGGCGCACCGGCGCCAACTGGCACCCCCTGGCCCATCCGGCGGAATCGGAGACCAAGGCCGTCGCCGAAGTGCTGGCCATGGCCGCCGAAACCGGTTGCCCGCTGACGGTGGTGCACATGAGCCTGGATGAATCGGTGAATCTATTGCGCAAGGCCCGCCAGAATCCGACCGCACCGCTTTACAATGGCGAAGTCTGTCTGCATCACCTTTTTGCCGACGACCGCCTCTATGAAGCGGGCCACGAAGCGGCCCTGGGAGCCATCTGCTCGCCGCCTTTGCGCCCGGCTGAAAACGGCCCGAAGCTGTTGGCCGCGCTGGCGGCTGGCGATCTCGATTTCCTCTCCACCGATCATTGCGAGTTCTGCCTGCGCGACAAGGCCCAGGCCGCCGCCGGCGGTTTCCACGAAGTGCCCAATGGCTGTGGCGGAGTCGGCGAAAGGCTTGTATTCAGCCATTCCCTGGCCGTGATTCCGGGCCATCTCAGCCTGCCGCGCTGGCAAGATGTGATCTGCAATCGTCCGGCCGAATTGATGGGCCTGCAGGGCCGCAAAGGCCGACTGGCAGCTGGCTACGACGCCGACATTGTGCTCTTCGACCCCACGCCTGAATACCGTTGGGAACCACTGGGCCCCAGCGATCGCGCCGGATCCATCTGGGCCGGCACGCCGGTTCAGGGTCAGGTCACCGATGTCTGGTTGCGTGGCGGCCGCGCGGTCGCCCGAGGCCGCCTCGTTCAAGACCAACCGGGCGGGGTTTTCCTGCCGCGCAATTTCTCATAGCTCTGCAATGGCAAAGGATCACCATGGACGCCGCATCCCCCAATTCTTCACCGGCCCGCTTGGCCGGCCGCTACCAACGCATTCACGCCCAACTGAGCGAACAGCTCAAGACAGGCCCGAAACGCACCGCTGACCCCATCGCGCGCATGGCCACGATCAGCGCCTTGCTGCACGCCAAAATGCCTCATTTTTTCTGGACGGGATTTTATCGCCTGGTCGACGGCGATCTGGTGGTGGGCCCGTACCAAGGCCCCCTGGCCTGCGCCTTGTTGCCCGCTCCCGATGGTGTCTGCTGGAAAGGGATCAAGGATGGCAAAACGGTCATCGTGCCAGATGTGCATGCCTTCGCCGGCCACGTGGCCTGCGACGCTCGCTCCCAGAGCGAAATTGTCGTGCCGGTGCGCGACTCCGTTGGTGAAATCGTAGCCGTCCTGGATGTGGATTCGGACCAGTCGGATTCTTTCGCTGAAACCGACCGGCTTGGACTGGAGAACATTGTCGCCCTGGTTTGCGACGGGGAACTGCGCTAGCTCTTTCTGATCTCGCGCTTCCTGATCTAGCGGCCCTCGCCTGGCAAAGGAAACCAACGCAACGGCTCCAATTCAGGCGGCAACACAGCCACCGGGGCGCCGGTGCCCACCGCCGCGCCCGCGCTTTCCTCCAGGGTCTTCCATTCCTCGACCAATTCCCGGGCACGCACCAGGTACTCTTCGAACGCCGTCTCGGGCTCGGTCGAGTGTTGGGACCGGTACTGCATCCGGCCCGAGCAGTAGGCGATGTCGTCCAGGCGCAGGCTGGTGCCGCGTTCGGCATGGCGGTGCCGCCAGATGCCCGATTCGGCTTCAAATTCGTAGTGCGGCAAAAAGCGCCAGCCTTCATCGGCGATGAAGTCGACCGCCCGGATGATTAAATTGAAGACCGCTTCGGAGATGAAATAATTGAAATTCAACCGCACCCAACCCGGCTTGATGCCTTCGCTGCCCGCGTCGATGGCCACGTGGTACTTCATGCTGCGGGCCAGGTCGATGCCCAGCAAACGGTGACCGTAGGGCCCGGCGCAGGAACAGCCCCCGCGGGCCTGAATGCCAAACAGGTCGTTCAACAGGGCGACCACAAAATTGTGGTGCAGGATGCGGTCTCCGCTGCGGATCACGAACGAAACAATGGACAGGCGCTGCGCCTCCATGTTGCCCAACACCTGAATGTTGGAATTCTCCGACCAGGCGCCGATGGCCCGGTCCACAAACCCCTGTTCCAGGGTCTCGATGTTCGCTTCGCCCACGGCCCGTTTCAGGTGAAAAACCAATCCGGCCCGGATGGCTTCGACGATCGCCGGTGTGCCGCCCTCTTCCCGATGGGCGATGTCCGCGAGGTAGGAGTGCTTGTCCGGGCTGACATACGAGACCGTGCCACCGCCCGGCACCGTGGGCACCGTATTGGTGATCAGATTGCGCTTGACCACCAGGACTCCCGGCGTTCCCGGCCCACCGATGAACTTGTGAGGTGAAATGAAGATGGCGTCTTTGTACGTCAGGCCCTGGTGGCCGCCATCCCCATCGCTCAGATTCATTTCCATTTTGACGTAGGGCGCCGCGGCCGCAAAATCCCAGAAAGCCAAGGCGTCGTGGGTGTGCAGCAGGCGCGAAAGGCCAGCCGTATCCGAAACGATCCCCGTCACATTGCTGGCCGCAGAGAAGCTTCCAATTTTCAGCGGGCGGTTGGCGTAGTTGATCAATTCCCGTTCCAGGTGCTGCATATCAATGCGCCCATCGGAGTCTTCGGGTATCGTCACCACATCGGCGATGGATTCGCGCCAGGGCAGCTCAT
>JADGEP010000133.1 GCA_016744275.1 Candidatus Krumholzibacteriia bacterium
ACTTCGCCGGTGCGGCTGCCACCGTAAAAACTGTCGGGTGTGAGATTGAGAATGCCCATGACCAGTGGTCGCCCGTCAGGAACCAGGGTGCAATGGCCAAGATCCCAGGCAGGCGCAACGAAGGGGGCCAGTAGGCCCCCTTCAGGTGTGTCCGGTGTCTCAGGTGAGTGGTCGGAGCTCACGAACGCTCTTCCGGATCACCGTCACCAGCAAGATCGTCATCGGTGGATTCTTCGCCATTGGATTCACCAGCGGCTGCATCATCAGTCGCGGGTTCAGCCTGGGGCGCTTCCGCCACCGGATCTTCGTCGCCGGTGCTGTGGTCGATGTCGAGTTCCACCTCAGGCAGCTTCTCGCCTTTCATCAGCAGGTTGAACTCTTCACTGTCGATGGACTCACGCTCCAGCAAGGCTGCGGTGACGATCTCAACCTGCTCGCGGTTTTCCTGCAGAATTTCGCGGGCACGCACCAGTTGCTCATCCACGATGCGCCGCACTTCGTTGTCGATATCCTGCAGTGTCTTTTCACTGTGGGTGGTCTGACGTCCGTAGTCGCGTCCCAGGAACACCTGACCGCCGCCCTCTTCGTAGGAGATCGGCCCCATCTTGTCGCTCATGCCCAGGCTGGTGACCATCGAGCGGGCCAGGCTGGTCACGCTGCGGATGTCGGAGTAGGCTCCCGAACCGATTTTGCCCAGGAAGATTTCCTCCGCCACACGCCCGCCCAGGGACATGCAGATCTTGTCGATGAGCTGTTGCTCGTCGTGGGTGTATTGGTCCTCTTCGGGCAGGGTGAAGGTCAAGCCCAGGGCTTGGCCGCGCGGGATGATCGTCACCTTGTGCACCGGGTCGGCCTCAGAGCAGTGATAGGCCACCACGGCGTGTCCCGCCTCGTGATATGCCGTTTCTTTCTTCACTTCGTCGGTGAAGACCCGGCTGCGGCGCTCGGGCCCCAGCATGACCTTCTCTTTGGCATTCTCGAAGTCATCCATGGTCACCGAGTCGTGGTTGTTACGAGCCGCCAGCAGGGCCGCTTCATTGACCAGATTTTCCAGATCGGCGCCTGCCATGCCCGGCGTGCCGGCAGCAATCTTCTGGGTCGAAACCGATTCGTCCAGATGGGGCAGCTTCTTCATGTGAACCTTAAGGATGGCTTCGCGACCCACGAGGTCGGGCATGTCGACAACCACCTGGCGGTCAAAGCGGCCAGGGCGCAGCAACGCCGGATCCAGCACGTCGGCCCGGTTGGTGGCTGCCAAAAGGATCACGCCTTCGTTGGACTCAAAACCGTCCATCTCGACCAGCAATTGGTTGAGGGTCTGCTCGCGCTCATCATGGCCGCCGCCCATGCCGGCGCCGCGGTGGCGACCGACGGCGTCGATTTCATCAATGAAGATGATGCAGGGGGCGTTCTTTTTGCCTTGTTCGAACAGGTCGCGCACACGACTGGCGCCGACACCCACAAACATTTCGACAAAATCCGATCCACTCATGCTGAAGAAGGGCACGCGGGCCTCGCCGGCCACCGCCCGTCCCAGCAGGGTCTTACCCGTACCGGGCGATCCGATCAACAACGCGCCTTTGGGAATGCGGCCGCCGAGGCGTTGGAATTTCTGAGGCGAACGCAAGAAATCGATGATCTCCTGCAATTCGTATTTGGCCTCGTCGCAACCGGCCACGTCTTCGAAGGTGACCTCGGGCTTGTCCATGTTGAACATCTTGGCTTTGGACTTGCCAAAGCTGAAAGCCTTGTTGCCGCCGCCCTGCATCTGGCGCAGGAAAAACAGCCACAGCGCCAGGATCAACAGGAAGGGCAGGTAATAGGTCAGGAAATGGGCCCACCAATTGGTCTTCAAGGCCTCACCACTGAGGCTGGCCTCGGGGTTGGTCGCTGCAATCCATTCGGCAAAATCATCACGGTCTGACAGCAGGCGCGTGTGGAAGGTATCGACCTCTTCCATGGTGCCGGTCTTGACGCTCAGGGTGGTGACTTCGCGCAGCTCGCCATTGACATCCAGGCCGGTCTTGGCGATGGCGCGGATGTTGCCCACCTCGACTTGCTCGCGAAAGGAGGAATAGGTCAACTCATGAATGGCCGTGTGATCGGCCGCCAGCTGGGTGTAGGCCAAATAAACCAACAAGGCCAGCAACAGCCAAAAACCGACGGTCTTGCCGGGCAGTTGGGGCGCTTTGGGGCCATTTCCGGACTTCTTGGGAGACTTTTTGCCGGAACCGGAATTTTTGCTACCAGGAGTCGGACTCATCAATTGTTATCCCTTGTTTGATTGGATCCCGTGCGTTTCATGACACTGATAGTAACTGCCCGGGTTGTAGACGGCAACAATCGGGTTCGTTCGGCCCGGGCCAAGCCAATCACCCACAAAATGCCTTTGTCATCGGTCACCACCAGTACACCTGGGCGTTCCGAGCGGGAGACGCGGTTTTCACGCAATAAATCGCTCAATTTTTTGGTCCCGTTCAGACCAAAAGGTTGAAACCGATCACCGTCCCGCCAGTTCCGGATCCGTACCCGTCCGTGCAGGACTTCTGCCGGACAGGTCATCGCCCAACTGGATTCGTCATGTGGGTCGCCGCAACCTTGGGCCCGGCCCACACTTTCGGGGTCGGTGGCCATGGCTTCAGCTTGGACCACAATACGAAAATCTCCCGCAGTGCGCAGGGCTGGCCCCTCTGTTTTTACGCGGGCCCACCGGATCAGATCAAATTCCCGGGTCAGTTGCAGGCCTCCGGGCAAATCCAAAGTCGACCCCGAGGTGCCATCCTGGACCCAGTCCCAAATATTTCGGATATGCACCAAGCCTACGCCCGCCGCCGCCGCCGCCGCCAGCCAGGATCGCAAAACTCGCCGGGCTTGGGTCGGTTCCAAGGCTGTGAGTTCCGGTACCCGCAGGTCACCGTCATTATTCCGGCATTGTTCCAGCCAGCCTGCAGTCAGGGTATCCAGCAAGGCCAAATCGTCGTTCAAGAGGGCGGCCAACCGGGCTGGGCCATCGGTGCAGCCGGGGCCAAAAATGCCGCGCGCCAGGGGCAAGAGCTCTCGCCGCAGGCGGGCCCGCAGGTTGTCGCCGTCCAGATTCGAGGCGTCGGTGCGCCAAATCTGCCCCGATTTTTCGAGAAAGGCGATGATTTCGGCACGATCCACCTCGAGCATTGGGTGCAGCCAGGGGCCATTGATGGGCAAAATCCCGCGCAACCCCTCCGGACCTGTGCCGCGGAACAGGCGCATGAGCACAGTCTCGACCTGATCATCCCGATGATGGCCTGTAGCCAGCCACTGGTATTCCGGGTGCTGGCGCAAAAGACGTTCGCCAAATCTGCGCCGCAAATGCCGACCGGCTTCTTCCAGGCCTTGGCCGCGGGAACGGGCCACCGGGCGAGGGTCAGCGCTTTCCTCAAAAAGAGGGACGTTCAGGCGCTGGCAGAGGTTGCGACAAAATTCGGCATCGGCGTCGGCCTCAGTGCCGCGCAGGCAGTGATTGAGGTGAACAGCGGCCACGGGTCGGCCGGATTTTTGACCCCATTCTTGAGTCACCAGTAGCAACGCTACCGAGTCAGGCCCGCCACTGAGGCTGACGATGATCCCGGATTGAACGGTGTTCGCAGAAGGGCGCACAGAGGCTTGCGGATACAGCAGCAACTCATCCAAACGGTCACAAATACGGGCAAGGAATGGGTTCTGGGACACGTTATGGGACACCCTGCCTCCGAATTCAAGTGCGGCCAGCGGGGAATGCAAGCCCGGACAGGAAGGTGCAAAATCGATGATGCATCCGGGCAAAAAAAAATGTGCTGGTAGCGGCTCAGGGATTCGAACCCCGGACACTCGGATTATGATTCCGATGCTCTAACCAACTGAGCTAAGCCGCCACCCTGAAATTTTTCGCCCGATTTCCCGGACAGGGACGCAATTTATCCCTTGATGAGCACCTTGTCAAGAAGCTGGGATAGGGCTATTCTCCGGTCGAAATCCCCAGCCTGGAAGAAGGACGGCCATGTTTGAAGAATACCCGCCCGCCGCGGGTACCGAAATCGACCGCCAGTTGGTGAGCTTGGGCCCATTGAAGGGCAAATCCGTCGCTATTGTCGGATATGGGACCATGGGACGGGCCCACGGGCTGAATCTGGTTCGCAGCGGTATCGAAGTTGTTGTCGGCAGCCGGGCCGGATCCTCCACGGGCAAGCGGGCCAGTGCCGAAGGTTTGGCCGTCTTTTCGGTCGCTGATGCGGTGGCCCAGGCCGATGTGGTCATGCTCATGCTGCCGGACGAGGCCATGGCTGAAGCCTACCGGGTGGATGTCGAGCCCCATTTGCAACCGGCGGCAGCCTTGGGTTTTGCTCACGGATTTGCCATCGCCTTTGATCAGATTCGTCCGACCCGGGGGCGGCCCTGCTTTCTGGCGGCTCCCAAGGCGCAGGGCGACATGTTGCTTGAGGCCCATGCCGCCGGCGGCGGCGTGCCCGGACTGTTGGCCGTGACGGCCGATTCGCCTGACGGCACCTGGGACCTGGCCGCAGCTTATGCCGAAGCCGTAGGCAGCCTGGCTGGCGGCGGCTTCGTGACCAGCTTTCGCGCCGAGTGCATCAGCGACCAGTTTGGCGAACAGGTGGTGCTGTGCGGTGGCGTGGTTGAATTGTTGAAATCGGCCTTCGACATCATGGTCGACGCCGGGTACGGTGAGGAAAACGCCTACTTCGAGTGCGTGCACGAGTTAAAACTCATCACCGACCTGTTGCATCGGCATGGAGTTGACGGTATGCGCCAAATGATCAGCGGCACCGCATCTTACGGCGGGTTGACCCGTGGCCCGCGTATCATTGATGACAGCGTGCGGGAGCGCATGAGAGATATTTTGCGAGAGTTGGAAGACGGCACTTTTGCCGGTGAATTGCTGGCACGCCATGGCGAGACGGAGGCTTTGGCTAAGGCCGAAGCGACGGGACCGTTGGCCTCTGCGGGCCGTTTGATGCTGCCTCGGCTACATCCGGAAACTGAACCAACCCAATCGGAAGACTGAAGCGGAAAGGTTGCACATGAACGACAGTTTTTTTGGACGCCTGGCGGACCTGGTCGCCAACCCCAATCGCTTGATGGACAATGTCGGCGGCCAGCCTCGTTGGTGGCAGCCCGGCCTGGTCATCATGCTGCTGACGATTCTTTTTACGTATCTGACCACGCCGATCTCCAAGCCGGAGAGTGTGGAGATGATGCGCGACTCCAAACTGATGGAAATGGCGCCGGAGGGCACCTGGCAGGAAGCCTATGACGACGCCTTGAATATCTCGCAAACGCAGATCATCATGGAGTCTGCAGTTGCGGGCCTGGGTACCTGGGTTTCGGTGATTGTATTCAGCCTCATCCTGGGCTTTTTTGTCAAGATGGGTGGAGGGCAGTCCACCATGAAGCAGGCTCTTGGAGTCGGGTCCTGGGCGGCGATGATTCCCTTTGGGATAGGGCTGATGGTGAAACTGCCACTGGTGCTGGTGACCGAATCGGTGTTTGAAGTCAACCTTGGCCTGGCGGCCTTGTTGCCCGATGCTGATCCCAGCAGTTCCATGTACAAAATTTTGGCCAACTACGGCGACCTGATGACATGGTGGGGCCTGGCTTTGCTGGTCATCGGCTTCCGGCGTGTGGGTCAATTGTCCCTGAATGCGGCGATCATGACGGTCATATTGCCCTGGGCCCTGTTGACGGCGCCCCTGGTCATCATCGCCATCGTCTTTACCTAGGAACGTCTGCACCAAAAAAAGTGCGGTCTGGTTTTTCCAGCCAAGGAGCCGGAAGCTTGAAAAAGATCATCTTTATCGCCGTGGGTGTGATTGTCGTCGGTGCCATTGTTGCATCGATCCTGACGGGCAAGGAACGCGCCGATGCCAAGGCCGAAACCGGCCTGGTGGATCGGCAAGATCTAGTCGCCCAGGTCAACTGCTCGGGCACCATCCAGCCCAAACGCAAGGTCGACGTGAGCGCCAATGCCATGGGCACCATTGTGAAATTGGCCGTCGTCGAGGGACAAACGGTGCAGCAGGGCGACCTGTTGATGGAAATTGACCCGAGCGAATACAACGCGGCGGTGCAGGCCCTTGAGGCGACGATCAAATCGTCCAGCGCCGACTTGCGTTTGGCCGAAGCTTCCTTGGAAAAAGCGGTGCTGGACCGGACGCGTTCTGAGGACCTTTACAACGAAGGCCTGGCTTCGGAAGAGAATTTGTCGGCCGCGCGCACCAACGCCCGCATCGAGCAGGCGCGGGTCGAGGCCGCTCGCCACCGCATCACCCAGTACGAAGCCAACCTGACCAAGGCCCACCACGACTTGACCAAGGTCACGATCACCGCCCCGATGACCGGCGTGATCACGCGGTTGAATGTGGAAGAGGGCGAGAACGCCATCATGGGCACCTTGAACAATCCGGGCACCGTATTGTTGGTGATTGCCGATCTGGGCACCATGGAGGCCTGGGTTGAGGTGGATGAAACCGAGGTTGTTAAAGTGTTGCTGGGACAGCCTGCCGAAATTGAAATTGATGCCTTCCCCGGTGAGGTCTTTCAGGGCAGCGTGACCGAGATCGGCAACAGCCCTTTGCGGGTGCGGTCGAGTTCAAGTCGCGAGGCCGTTGATTTCGAAGTGAAAATCACGCTGCAGGGATCGGTGCCGAATATCCGGCCGGGCTTGTCGGCCAAGGCGGAAATTGTCGTGGCCGACCGCAAGGATGCTTTGGCGGTGCCGCTGGGCGCCGTGACGGTGAGGAATTTCCCGCTCAAGGATGACGACATCCGGCAGTACAGCGGCAAGCGGGCGCGCAAACAGGCCGCGGCGTTGGAAGATTACGGCTTTGATCGCCGCTCAGCGCGGAGCGATTCCACAGCCGTGGGTTCGGCCAAGGTTGAGCGCGTGGAAACCGAAGGCGTCTTCATCGTGAAGGATGACTTCGTGAAATTCATGCCTGTCGAATTGGGCATTGCCGGTGAAGACAACTTCGAGGTCTTGAGTGGCCTGGAAGAAGGACAGAATGTGGTCACCGGCCCGTTCCGCATCCTGCGTGAATTGAAAGACGGGGCGCTGGTGGAGCCGATTAAGAAAAAGGGCTCCCGCGGCGACGATAAAAGCAAGTCGGACGACTGATGAATCTGCTGGCCGGCGTTCGCATTGCCCTGACGAGTTTGCGTGGGGCAAAACTGCGCACATTTCTGACCTTGTTGGGTAACATCGTGGGCACCATGTCGGTGATCGCGGTGGTCTCGCTCATTTATGGGGCCGACAAATACGTGTCGCAGGTGGTATTGGATGAAGGCACCGACGTGTTCACGATCACCCGTGTCGACAATATCCAATTTCTCACGGACTTCGACGCCTTCCTGGAATCGTTGAACAATCCGGACCTGACTCTGGATGATCGCAACTGGCTGGCCGAACGCATGACCACCGCGACGACCGTTGGGGCGACCATCAGTCAGAATGCCAATCTGCAGGCCGGCAGTCGCAAGTACCGCTCCACTCGGGTGCGCGGCGTGACCGAAGATTACACCGTGCTTGAAGATCTGCCCCTGATGCTCGGGCGCCATCTTTCCTTGCAGGATGTGCTCAACGCGCGACAGGTGGTGGTTCTGGGGTCGGATGTGGCGCAGGAGTTGTTTCCGCGGCGCGCCGACCCGGTGGGCAAGGAAGTCAAAATCGGTGGGCGCCACTTTCGCATCGTGGGCGTCGTCCAGGAGCAGGGCACGGTCATGGGCAACAACCGCGATCAGTTTGCCATCGTGCCGATGACCGCCTGGTTCAAGATCTTCGGCAGCGGTCACAGCCTGGACTTGAAGATCGCGGCGGCCGACCTGGAAATGTTGGCCGAGGCCAAGGACGAAGCCACGTTCCTGATGCGGATGAAACACCGGTTGCGCCCCCTGGCCCGGCAAGATTTTGCCATCACCAGCAGCGAGCAGATGTTGTCCATCTGGGGCGGCATTTCAGCGGCCATTTATGGAGCCTTGGTGCCGCTGGTGGGCATCAGCCTGGTCGTTGGTGGCATTGTACTGATGAATGTGATGTTGGTTTCGGTGACGGAGCGGACCCGAGAAGTTGGCGTGCGCAAAGCATTGGGGGCCAGAAGGTTGGCGATCATGTGGCAATTCCTGGTGGAATCCATAACGCTCTCGTTGGTGGGAGGGATTGTGGGCATATTGATCGGCGTTTTGCTCGCCTGGGGCATCGCCATGGTCTCGCCCCTGCCGTTTGCCATTGCGGGCTGGTCGTTGGGCCTGGGCCTGGGCACGACCTTCCTGATTGGGGCCGTGTCGGGCACCTATCCGGCCTGGAAAGCAGCGGGCATGGACCCCGTCGAGGCCTTGCGTCATGAGTGATTCTCCCCTGACAGGCAGATCAACGATGGCCTTCAGCGAAAGCCTGGCCCAGGCGTGGCGCACCATTGTTGGTCACCGCATGCGAAGCGCCCTGCTGATTCTGGGCGTCAGCATTGGGGTGACGACGTTGTTGGCCATCTTCACCATCGTCACCGGCCTCAGCGGGCGCATTCGCGACGACGTGGTCTCAGCCAATCAGCCGTACATTTACATTTCGCGGGACAGCGGCATCGGTGGCGGTGATCCGGCCGAACGGGCCCGGCGCCAGCACCTGATGCCTGAGTTGATCGCACCCTTGCGGGCCACCGAGGGCGTGGACATGGTCGACTACCAGGTGAGCAACGGTTCGGGTGAGGTGCTGAAGTACGGCAAGGAAAAGACCAACTTTGTGCAGACTTTTGGTTCTTCCGAGGCTTTTCCGTACCTGTTTTCCATTGGTGTTGATGATGGCCGATTCATGACCGCCGGTGAAGTGAAGGCGAGCGAACGGGTGGCGGTACTGGGTTATGGTCCGCGCAAGGATCTGTTTCCCCACACCGACCCGGTGGGCAAGACTCTCCGCATTTTTGGCCGGCCGTACCTCATCGTAGGCACCATGGACGAGCGCAAGCACATCATCGGTTCCCTGGGCGATAACTATGTCTGTGTGCCCTGGACAACGTTCGAAAAAGACGGTCTGCAGGGTGGATTTCAGGACCGCAATGTGGCGCTGACGGTATTGGACGGTTACGACTCCGAAGAAGTGATGTCCAATCTGACGGGCACCTTGCGCCGGGAGCGTCGTCTGCGACCGGGTCAGGCCAACGATTTCGATATCATCAATTCCGAAACCTATGGAGAGCTGATCGACAAGGTCACCGGCGGCATCGCCCTGGTGTTGGTGGTGCTGTCGTCCATCGGATTGCTTGTCGGCGGCATTGGCGTGATGAACATCATGTTGATTTCGGTGGCTGAACGCACCCGGGAAATCGGCGTGCGCATGGCCGTGGGAGCCCGGCGGCAGGATGTGCTGCTGCAGGTGTTGGTCGAAGCCGGCATTCTGACCGGTATCGGGGGCTTGCTGGGCATCGGTCTGGGCTATCTGGCATCGTGGGGCATGACTCATGT
>JADGEP010000134.1 GCA_016744275.1 Candidatus Krumholzibacteriia bacterium
TCCTTGTCTTCATTCAGTTGGAAATGGCTGTACCCCTGCAGGACACGCACCCGGGCAGACAATTCGTCGCCGGGAAAGCGGTCCAGAAATTCGCCGGCCAGGATGATCGCCTGCCCATAGTTGTTCTCGTCGGTGTAGGTGAAGATCACCTTGTGTAGCGCGGCGCTGGCGACGCGGGTTTCGCCGAAACGTTTGACCACGTCGGTCCAGGCAAAAATCGCCTCGGCCTTGCGGTCCAGAGCCATGTAACAATCGCCGATAAGGTACTGGGCGTAGCCACTGATTTCTTCGCCGGGGAAGATGCGCACGATTTCTTCCAGTTGCCGCACTGATTCGTCAAAGCGCCCCTCGTTGAAAGTCACGCAAGCCATTTTGTAGCGGGCGTTGGGCACGAAGCGGCTGTCGGGATATTTCTCGAGGAAGGCGCGGTAACTGCGCACCGCAACCGAGTTTTGGCCCGACCGGTAAAAGGCTTCAGCGACCGAAAAAGCCACGTCGTCAGCCAGGGGGCTGTCCGGATATTTACGCAATACCTGACGGTACCGCTGGATGGCCAGGATGTACTGGCCGGTGTCCTCAAGGCATCGGCCCAGGTAATACAGACCACGATCGCTGGGCACTTCACTGAAGTGGGTGATGGCCTCGTCGTAACGTTTTTCATGATAGGCAAACAGGCCCAGGGCAAATTTCACCTGCGGTTTGTCGGCATAGCCGGGACGTCGTTCCAGAAGCTCGCGGTACACGCCTTCCAGTTTTAACCAGTTGCCTTCCACAATATAGCTGAGGCCAATTTCATAGAGGCCTTCGGCAAGCAGGAAAGTGTCGTCGTATTTGTTGATGAGGCGGTCGTATTTGACGATCGCTTCGTCAAAGCGCCCGAGATTGTAGTAGCATTCGCCCTCTCGCAGCAGCACGCTGGCCTTGAGAAAGTCGTCGGCGCCGTTGCGGCCGTTGACCTGCTTATATTCGGCCAAGGCGCCGGGGTAGTCCTCGGCCGCGAAGTAACATTCGCCAAGCATGTACTGGGCGTGGGCCGCCTTTTCGCTTTTGCCGTACGACTGCACGAAGAGCCGGTACTGCTGCATGGCCGCCGACTTGTCGGTGCCGTTGCTGTAGGCGTGTCCGGCGGCTTCCCAGAGGGCAGCTTCGGTGGGCACGCTGCGTTCAGCTTGGGAGTCGGCCGCCTGCAATGGGGCGGATGTCGCGCCGAGAATGACAACCAGGACCGCGCTGACGGCGACCCGGATCGCTTTGTTGAAACTCAGGTTCTGCATCACTGGATATTTCACTTGCTGCCCCCCTGGACCTCGGTATTGGCGTCGTCGCCGTGGGCGCTGTTGCCGCTGACCTCGACCCGGATCGGTACCCGGGTGCGGTCGGCAAAGCCCATGATTTCTACATTCGTGAGGTAGTCCCAGGCTTGGCCCAGGTCGTCCACGACCGTAATGCGCACGTCGTATTGGCCGTTGTCGACCAGACGCCCGTTCTCGTCCTCGCCGGCCCAGGTCACGCCTTCGGGTGGCACGCCGTTGCCGGTCAGGATCCGCACGGTGCGTCCCTGTTTGTCACTGATTTCCAAGTGCCACGATTCGATGTTGCCCCGCACCGCGGTCTGGATTTCAAAGGTGACGTTGCGATCACTGCCCGAGGGGCTGAAGAGCGCGCGGTCCGTATTCATCTTCACGCCAAAGGGCACGCCGAAGCGCAAGGTGGCGCTGAAAACATTTTGAGCACCCAGGTCGGTGCTGACATAGGCATAGTCAAACTGCCAGTTTTCCAATTGGAAGCCGGCGCCGGCGCTCATGTGTTCGCGCTCGGAGTCGTACCCACCGCGCAGAACCAGGCTGCGCAAGGGGGCCAGTTCCAGGCCTCCACGGAAGCTGGTATCCATGTATTTGGTTTCGACCACGTCGGTGGTCATGCGCATCCGGTTGCCAAAGAATCGCAGGGCCAGGCCAGCGCGCGCGCTGCGCACCAGTTCTTCTTCTTCGTCAACCAGCGTGATTTTGGGAGCGATCAGGTTCTGAATCGCGCCGCCAACACTCAGCAGGCGGTGGGGGCGATACATCAGGCCAACGTCCAGCCCGGTGCTGCTGCCCGCGGCACCGCCGATGTTCTGGCTGACGGCCTTGAGATTCACGCCGTAGGTGAAGCGGCTGCCTCCGTTGGCGTACCCCAGGGCAAAGATGCTTTCTTTTTCGCTAAAGGTCTCATCCAGGTCCGCATCCCAGGTTGACCGTTCGAATTCGCCACTGTTGGTGAACGTGCCGTTGAGGGCAAAGGTGCCCCAGGATTCGGTTGGCAGCCCCAAAGCGATGAAGCTGTAGCGGGTGTCGTTGTACATCGTGGCGCCCATGGCGGTGATTTCCATGGTGCGCAGCTGTGAGAGACCCGCCGGGTTCCAATAGGAGGTCGCGGCGTCATCGGCGGCGCCGGTGACGGCATTGCCCAAAGCCAGGCTGCGGGCACTGGCGCCGAAGCGCAGGAAGCCACCGGGAACACCGGCATCGTCGGCGGCCACCGCCGGGACCGATGCCAGACTCAGGATGGCTGCCATTACGAGGCTCATCCGGCTCAATGAAATGGTGCGATTCATGTTATTGAAGTTCCTCACTTGACCACCGCCACTTTGCGGCGCAGGTCCATGCCGTTGCCCTGGACGCGGCAGATGTAACCGCCGTTGGCCACCTTACGGCCCTTGCCGTTGGTGCCATTCCATGGAATCTGGACGACCTCGCCGGCCGTCACGAATCGTTGCTCACTGTGCACGACGTCGCCGTACAAGTCGTAGATGGTCATGGTCACGTTGCCGCTCTCGGTGGGGCGGAACATGATCATCGTGGCGCCTTCATTGGGGTTGAAGGGGTTGGGGCGGTTGGTGATCTCCTTGGCCAGGTCCAACGCTTGAGCCGTGTAGAGAACCACGGTCTGGATGGCTTCGGTGACGCCGCTGGTTTCTTCGGCGTAGAAGCGCAGGGTGTGTTCACCCGGCGTCATGAATTCGGGGCCCAGATCAGCCAGGGTGAATTCACTGCCGTAGACATTGATGGGGCGCGGCGGGTCTTGCCGGTCGACATCAAAGAAGATGGCCTGGATGCCGCCCAGATCCTTGGTCACGGCGGACAAGGAGATCCGCGTGGCCGAAGTCACGTAGAATCCGTCGCGGAACATCGAGGCTTCGGGTTCGAAGGTCAGCGTGCTGCGCGGTGGACCGACCACCTCGAGCCTCAATTCGTCCGAGACGATGTCGCCGCTGATGGCCCGCATGTGGATGCTGCGGCTGCCAAACGGATCGACCGTCAGGTCAATGCTGGCCTCGCCGTTGACGTTGGCGATGAAGCTGGTTGACGAGGAACGGCTGCTGCCCATCTGGCCGTCGCCTTCAAGGATTTCCATAAAGACTTCCGACCCCGGCACCGGATTGCCGGTCGCATCGGTGGCGCGGGTGCGGATGATCACCACTTCGTCTGGCCGTAAGGGCCGGTCCAGAGCATGGCCGGGAATGTCTTCGGCCCATAACTGGACCATGGCTGCCGGCGCGGGCCGGACCACGACCACGTGGCTGAAGAACTGCTCGCCGGTGCTGTCGCCGACCCGCAGGTAGATGGTTTCGGCCCGATCGTAGGTCTGATAGCCGAAGGTGTATTCGCCGCTCTGGGTGGTGCCAACGGTGTCGGCCAATATACCAGCGGGATTCAGGTTGAAATCCGGCCGCGGCGAGTTGCCACTGAAGGCCCGCAAAGTGAAATTGCGGTCGTCGGTGGTGACCAATTGGCCATTGATGATGTCCACGCGCCGCACGGTCATGCTGAAGTGCTGACCGGCGGTGACGGTGTCGGGAATGTCCACGGCGTAGCGCACGCCTTCGGGCACCACGTTGAGAACTTCACTGAAGGCTTCACGGCCACGGTCGTCCCGCACCCGGATGACGATTTGTTCACTGGTGGCGTAGCTTTGACCACTGACCACCGCTTCACCACTGACAAGAGTGCCGCTGGTGAGGCCCAAAATGCTGTGGGCCGCCGAACGGTTTGGCAGCAGTGCGGTCATTTCAAAGTCGCCGCCGGCGTCGATGCGGTGCCCCGTTTCCGGATTCACCAAGCGCACGGTCAAGGCAAAAGTGGCCGGGGGGCCGGCGGTCACAGTGGCCGGGTCCGGCAAGACGATTTGGTATTCGGCCTCATTGACGGGGATGTCCACCCGGCCGGAGTTGACCGTGGCGTGGGCAGCGTCGGTGGCAAAGACCGCCACAACGCCGGGACTGCCCAGCACGACTTCCACGTCGCGGCTGCCGTTGATGAACGGAGCGTTGTCGGCCGCCGGATCAATCAGATCCAGCTCGCCGCCGCTGCTGCTGAGATGAATGGTGCCGTCGCTGACAGTGTGGGCCAGGTTCCAATACTGATCCACCGCACGTACTGAGAGGGTAAAGGGGGCCTCGGCCTGCTGGGTCAACGGTTCGCCCGCCTTGCCGGTGCCGCTCAAGGCACCCGGCAGAGGGGTCTCGCCCGGGGCCACGATCTGAATGCGTTTGTAGCCATCGGCCAACATGCGGCAGGTATTGCTCAGGCCAGTGACACCATTGGCATCACTGACTTCCACAAAGATCTCTTCGGCGCGGCTGTAGGCCTGAGTGATGGTCCGAATGCCGCCCGCCAGGATGCCCTGGGTGACTTCGGTGGTGCCGGTGCCATCGAGCCCGGTTTGGGCGCTGACGATGCGCACGTTAAAAAGCTGATCCTGGGTGGTGACCCGTTCGCCAGTGTTGCTATCGAGCAATTCGACCACCAGGGGGAAGGTCTCGGGCGGCCCGACGATGGCGGTGTCGGGCATGGTGACTGCGTAATACAACCCGCCACTATCCATGGCGATAACGGAACTGAACGCTTCGCGTCCGAAGTCGTCGGTCACTCGGATGATGATGTCTTCGACGGTGCTGTAATTCTGGTTGTTGATGACACTGACGCCGCCGACCAGCTGGGACTCTGCGGTGCCGAGGGTTCCGCTGGCGGCTCCCTGGTTGGGCAACAACGGAGTCAGGTAGAAGCGGTTCATGGTCGTGGGCACCACGTTGCCGGTGACCGGATCGATCAGCTTGACGGTGACCTGGAAGCCCGGCACCGGGCCAGTGGAAGCGGTGGCAGGCACCGTGATTTCGTACTCATAGGGCGGGTCGACCGGGATGTGACTCGACTGCGAGGGGTTGGCCAGGTCGTCTTCATCGTAGGCCGTCACCGTGACGGTGCCCTCGTCGGTCAGGAAACCGTTGAACGTGCGCCGTCCATTGACGAAGGGCACGAAGTTTTCCTGAGGATTACCCGGCGCGGCAAACGAGTTGTCGCTGGCCACCAGGCGCAGATTTCCCACGTTGGTGGTATCGGCCAGGTTCCAATATTGATCCACGGCTCGCACCGTGACAGGGAACAGTTCTCCTGAACGCTGCACCAGGGGCGCGCCGCTTTTACCGTTGGCGTCAAAAGCCGGGATGCCCGATTCGACGATCTCACCCGGCGCGACGATCTGCAGCCGTTTGTACCCATCGGCCAGGATGGCAAACACAGGGCTGGAGCCGCTCAAACCAGTGGTATCGGTGACTGTCACGTAAATATTCTCGGCACGGGTGTAACTCTGTTGGAATGAGATCACGCCATGGTCCAACCGCTGGCTGGTGGTGCCGGAGGTGCCCAGGCCCACGCCGCCCAAAGCGGACATGACGGCCACATCCAGCCGCCGGTCGGTGTCGACGATGGTGTGGGTTTCGGTATCGCGCAATTGCACGCCAATGGGGAAAGTGGCCGGCGGACCCACCACGGGTGCTTCCGCTGCGTCCATGGTGACTACATATTCCAAGCCGTTGGGCTGCATGCTGATAGTTGAGCTGTAACTGCTGCGCCCGGCGGTGTCGGTGATCCACAAGACGATGTCTTCAACCGTATCGTAGGCCTGGCCGGTGATGCTCACGGTACCACCCGAAAGCTGGGAACTGGTGATCAGCAGGCTGCTGCTGGCCGGTTCCAGGTTGCTGCGCAGGGCCTGGATATTGAACCAGTTGTTGGCCGTCGGCATGGGGGCGCCGTTTTCGTCCACCAGGCTCACCTCAACGGTGAATGTCTGGGGCGGGCCCACCAACGCGGTGGCTGGAGTGACCATCTGGTAGGTCGCGCCCTGTTGGATTTGCACCGTGGCCTGTTGGCCGGTCAAATCGGTGTGGTCAAGAGCCGTAGCGGCCAAAGTCACAAAGCCGGTTGAGGTCAGGAAAACAGGCATCGTGATTTCGCCCGAGACCAGGGTCTGGCCGTTGTTCAGCGGATTGGTGGGCGAGATGGAGCCATCATCGCTCGCCAACCACACGTGCTCGCTGCTGTCATTGACCTGGTTCCAGAATTGATCCACCGCCCGGATGCGGGCGTCAAATTCGAGGCTGGCGGTCTGGGGAATGGGCGAACCGATTTTTCCGTCAGCCTCTGGGCCACCGGGTTGGTCTGCTTCGCCGGGCAAGAGCAGCATCAGGCGGCTGAAGGCGCCCGCGTTGATCTGCACGCTGCTGAGATCATTAATCGCCGGCGTGATCAGATCAGCGGCGACCATATCGTGCATCGCGGCGGTCTTGAAGAACAGATCAAAATTGGCCGTGCCGTCTGGGTCCAAAGCCGTGTCGTTAGGCGTGATCATCTGGAAGAAATTGTTGCTCGTGAAGTGGATCTGGGATTGGACCGGCACCTGGTTCCACCAGGCGTCCGTGGCGATCACCGTGGCGATGACCGGATCACCGGCGGCCAGGGGCAGCGGGTCGCCGACCTTGCCCGGGGCAATACCAGGGGTGTGGGTTTCGCCAGGCAGCAAGACGATGAGGTCCGCGTAATCCTGGGCGGTGGCAAAGACGTTGAAGACGTTGCTGCTGTCGGTGTGGGCGAAGGTGTCTTCGCGCACGAACAGGCGCACGCCATCGCCGGTGCGAGTGATCTGGATGTTTCCGCGCCAGGCGCCCTGGTAGGCGCCGTTACCAAAGCCGGTGCCCATATCGACGGAGATCGGGTTCAGAATGCCCGAGCCGTGACTGACGTACAGGGTCACGTCATCGGTGTAGTCGTCGGCGTGGTTGCCAAAGATATCCCGGGCCACGATCGTGACGTTGGGCAACAAAGATCCGGCCCGATGGTCGGGCAAAGCATCCAGCACGTCGGCGGGTGTGGGGTTGGTGCGGTTGTTGATGCCGATGTCGAAGTGATCAACGACGCCGGCTTTCATCGGCACGGTGGTGAAGGCGGAAACATTGCTGCCGTTGTCGTCCACACGCACGGTTTGGTGATTGGGGTCCGCCAGAGTGATCAAGGTCACCGCGAAGTCGCCGGTATTGTCACTGATGTTCTGGGGATTGGCCGGCAGCACGGCCGCGCCGTCACTGCTGCTGAAGTCCATGGCCAGGGGCAAGACCGGGTCCACGTCCATGACCGGATTCCAGAAGGCGTCAGTAGCGTACACGCGCACGCCAAAAGGCACGCCCGCGTCCTGCACCGAAGGGTTGCCCACCTTGCCGTCATCTTCGACAAAATCAAAAATGCCCGGATCCAGGGTCTCGCCCGGTGCCTCGACTACCATGCGGGCGTAAGGCGCGGGTGCGATATTGATCGGGCTGGAGTCGTTGGCGTTGATGCCGCTGGATTCGGCGCGCATATACTGCATCTGGTCGGCCGAGCGCAGGATCACCCGGATGTCCGTGGGGTTGTTGATGTTCACCACATTGCCAGGATAATCCGGCAGTTCGAAATAGCCGGAGGGCGAGCTCAAAGTCACGTTGCGGTTGCCGGGCGCCAGGTTGTTGTAGCGATCCACGGGGCGAATCGTCACCGGATCGATCACATCACCGGCGGTCACGGCATTGGGTGTGCCCTGGTTGCCGCTGAAGTTTTCGTCATTGAGGCCGTTGACCCAGGTTTCGCCAGGAAGAGAGATCAGGATTTTTTCAGCCGGTCCGGCATTGACCTGGAAGGCTGCAGACTCGCCCACCACACCCGAGTCGACAATGAGCTTGGCGCTGAAGCCGCGTTTGGTCACCTGGATCAAGGCGTCCAGCTGGCCATCAACGAAGGTGGCATTGTTGGACAGGATGTAGTCGGCACTCTCGTCGGTGGTGCCGATGCGCACGCGCAGGCCTACGGCGCCGTTGAGAGGGAAGATGTTGTTGTTGGAGTCGCGAGCGTGGATGCGGACGTTGAACGGAATGGTCGTCACCTGAGCGTCAGCCGGGTTCCACACGCCGAGATCAAATTCGAAATGGTCCAGGCCCTGGGGATTGATAATGACATCGCTGCGGCTGGTGGCGTTGACGGCACCGTTGGCGGTGAGCGTCAAGCGCGTGGTGCCGGAGCGGATCAGGGTCGAAGAGAGGCTGATCTCCGGGTTGCCGCCCATGACGCCGCCAGCAGGCAGGACCACGCCGCCACTGGGATCGTCGCTGCTCCAGTTGAGGTTGGGCAGGGCCGCGGGTTCGATGGGGTTCCAGTGCAAATCGGTGGCGTAGACCGTGATGCCGCCGAAGTTCTGTCCCGAAGTTTGCGAACTGGGTATGCCGTTTTTTCCAGGGCTCACACCCGGCGTCAGATTCTCGCCGGGCAGCAGCAAAACCACGCCGTCGAGGTTGCCGGGGCGCAGGGGGGTGATGGTGGCCGAACCGCCCGCAGGGGCCGCCTGACCGGGGTAGGTCACCGTATTGACAGCGGTTAAAACGTTTTCACGGGTGACCGGATCGGTACCCCAGAAGGTGACCGGAATCGTGGCCACGCCCAAGGCAAAGTCGACGCCGCTGACACCCAGCACCGGGCCGCTGGGAAAGTGACCGACCAAAGCGGTCAGGTCCAAATCATCGCGGAAATTCAAGACCGCCAGGCCGGCGGCATCCCGAGCGATGATGTCAATATTGATGGCCTGGTCGACAAATTTGTCGCCAGCCGGAACGGTGAAGTCGAAGTGGTCGACATAGTTGTAGCAGTTGATTTCCACGTCAGTGGCGGGCACAGAGCCGTCGTCGGCATCAAAGACCCGCAGGCGCACCGGTTGGCCGTCGGCGAGAAAACGCACGTTGTCGAATTGGAACTCGCCATTGGTGAGGTATTGGCTGCCAGGCAGGACAGCGGCCACGTCGGGAGACTGCAGCTGGGCGTGGATGAAGTTGGCAGTGACATCAGTCGAACCGTCGGCGTTGACTGCGCGTACGTTCACGCTGAAATCTGTTTCCACTGTAACGGCGGGCCGACCGGCCACCAGATGGGGGTTGACCACCGTGATCTCCAGATGGTCGAAGGCCAGGGCGCTGCTTGAGGCCATCAGGCCGATGACCAGAATCATGGTCATCATGCTGTTTTTGCTGCTCATTGTACGGATCATTGCCA
>JADGEP010000135.1:0-6343 GCA_016744275.1 Candidatus Krumholzibacteriia bacterium
CCACCTGCCCGTCACCCGCGATGGCCAACTGGTCGGCTTGGTTTCAGCCACCGACCTGTTGCGCCACCAAACCCGCAACCCCCTGTACCTGACGCGCCAACTGGAGCGCCTGGAAGATCCGGCCACCCTGGCGACCTACAGCCTGGACGCCGCCACCATGGTCGAACGCCTGTTCAGTGGCGGCCTGAAAGTGGCGCAAGTGGGCCGCATCTTTGCCAGCGTCAACGACACCCTCATGCGGCGCCTGTTGCGTCTCGCCGAAAAGCAACTGGGCCCCGCGCCCTGCCCTTACGCCTGGCTCGTTTTTGGTTCCGAAGGCCGGATGGAACAAGCCTTGATCACCGACCAGGACAACGCCCTGGTTTACGAAACCGCCAGCACGGAAAACGCCGCCTACTTTGCCCAACTGGCGCAGGTGGTGGTCGACCATTTGTTGACCGCCGGTTTCCCGCCCTGCCCCGGTGGCTACATGGCCACCAATTGGTGCAAGCCACTGGACGAATGGCTGAATCTGATGTCCAGCTGGATCACCACGCCCACGCCCGAAGGTCTGATGATGGTGGGCATCTTCTTCGACTTCCGCGCCGTGGCCGGATCGTTGTCCGTCGAACCGATGCAGCATGTGATTTTGAGAGCGGCAGAAAACCAGATTTTCATGGCTCATCTGGCCCGGCAATCCCTCGGCTTCCGCCCGCCATTAAATCTGTTCCGGCGCATCCAGGCTGATGAAGGCATGGTCGATTTGAAAAAGGGCGGCATCGCACCCATCGTGGCCTCTGGCAGAGTCCTGGGCCTCAAGGCCGGGACACGGGCCCGACCAACCCGCAATCGTTTCGAAGCCGCCATCGGGGCCGGATTGATTTCCGAAGACCTGGGCTCAACCGTGATCGAGACTTATCGTTTTCTATTGCAGTTGCGGCTGAGCGAACAACTGCAAGTTCTGCACAGTGGGAATCGGCCCGGCAACAGTGTCCGGTTAAAGGAACTGACTTCATTGGAGAACCGGCATTTGAAAGACGCTTTTGGCGTTATCCGGGAATTGCAGGAGCGGGTAGGGACGGCTTTTCAGGTGAACCTGTTGGGATAGGAAAGGGCAGACATGAAATCGTACGAGCGCTTCATTCGAACCACCGCGCCCCTCTGTGTGGCGATTTTTCTCCTGACGTTCATCTCCGGTTGCGGCAAAACCCGATGGGTCGCTACGCACAACAACGACGACCGGGCCTGGTACGTCGCGCCCGGCTTCGACTTTTCCGCCATGAAGGGCAAAGCGCTGGCCATCGGGGGCGTGGTATTGCGCGATGGATCACGCCTCGACGAGTTTTGCGAGATCGGTGTTTCGCGCCGCAACCTGACCTACGAAGTGCAGGCTGATCTCTGGTCGCCTTTGCTGAACACGGCAGCCATTCGCCTCACCCCAGAGGTCACGATATCCCACTGGCACTCCGTACAGGCCCACACCCCGGACCCCTTGCGCGAAGCCACTCATGGCGTCTTTGCCCACCGCGGCGTGATCAAACCGCACCTGGTGCAGGAGTGGTCTGCACAATTGCCCGATGCCGACTATCTCGCATTGGTCCGCATCGAAGACACCTGGCTGGACAGCACCGGCCAAAGCGACTGGGCCCGGGCCACGGGCATGGGACGCGTCCTGGCCCTCACCCTTGATATTTACGATTTGCATGAAGGAGTCTCAGTCTGGTCGCACATGGTTCAAAAACATGTGTTCAGCAGCGTGCGCGGGTCGGCAACGGACAAGCCCCGCGGCCGATCCAGCGACCAGTCAACGGCGCCCCCCAAAACAGTCGACCAGATGGGCACCACCACCAACGCCCCGACTCTTGCCGACGCCCTGGAAGAGGCGCTCGCCGAGGCCATGGGAAAGTTGCGCTAAGACCGGCTCAATTTTCCCTATCCTGCGTACCTGCCGGATGGAGCTGCAAACTGGCCGCGATCTGTTCGAATTCCGGGATCAAATCCGTCGCGGCGTAGGCGTTCATGAACCCCTGCACGACACAATACATCCGATCGACCCTGATCAACGCTTGGTAAAAATCGCGCTTCTTTTTGGTCTGGTTGTCGACAACCGTGCCAATGATTTCAAACCCATCGTGGTCACCGAACATCCGACTTTTACGGGACTCTTCCTTAAAATCGGTAAAAGTGGGCACGTTCTGGGTCCACCAGGTAGCCACCTCTGGCAAACTGTCGACCGCTTGACCAAGTCCCGAGATGCTCACCACGGCGTAGGGGTTGTTCCGATCCAGGGGCACCCGCGAACCCGCGGTCGTCAGCACCAACCGGTCATGGGCGCGGCAAAGAACCTTCAGGCTTTGCGTTTCCGAGACAGTGAAACCCAGGCCCTCCATGTGGTCTTTATCCCGGCTTGGATCCCAGGTCACCGAAAGCAGCGCCGAGCGCAGCACGGGTTTGATACCCAACGGAGCGCCCGGCGACATCTGGGCATGTATGAGGCGCGATTTTTCATGGTCGCCGACCAACATCAACAGGGTTTGCCCAGAGCCGGATTCTGAATTGTAGGTCACCCGGCAAAGCGTGGCCGGTCGACCATCGATTTCAAGGGTCTCCACCTCTTTCAATTCCATTCCCTGGCGACTCAAAACGGCGCGATCAAGAAAGTGCCGGGCCGGAGAATAGGGCAACCCGGATGTCGTCACATACAGGCCAGCGCGTCCGTCGGGCGAATAATAGCCAGGCACCAACATGGCCTGCAAGAATGCATCAGGCACATCCAGCGTTATCCCGGAACCTGGAATTGTTCGGGGCCGCCCCACCGGCATTTGGCCGGATGCCGCAACCGGTACAGCCGTCTCGACAAGGGGCAACAACCTCACATCTCCCCCCAACTCCGGCGATACGGACACATCAACGATTTCGAGTGATACCAGCGCCAACTGCAGAGGCAGAAGCACCTCTTCGGTGTTCCTTCCGGTCGCCAAAAACGGGATCACCAACAACTGGCCGTCCAGTGGCGTTGCGGCAACCAGGTTCACCAAGGGCAAACCCGCCCGATTCATATGGCAATGAAGAATCACGAAACTCTGGTTCGAAATCCGGGTGACTTCGGCCACCGCGACATCCCACCCCTGCTCGGCATACCACTGCTGAAGGTCCGCCTTGATGGCCTGGATGTCCGGCGCTGTATCTGGCAATGTGTCCGGCAATGCAGTCAACGCCAGGCCCAGACCAGTCACGCCATCGGGCGCCAACAATCCCCCCTGCAATTGGGTCGGGCCGTAAGAACACTTGACCGTTTCTTCGGCGGTCATCGGCCGCCAGGAGGCGGGCACATCAAGGCGAATTCGGCCGTCGAGCAGGGACCACTTCTGGTCCCCGGCTTGGGCTGGCGAATGCAGCGTGGCCAAAGTGATCATGATTGCCAGAGCAAGATAGAGGAATCGGCGGTGCACGTGCAGGCTCCTTGGCGCGGATTCTGTCCAGGATGAAATAATTAAAAGCTTCGAACACAGGCCTGACACCGAGAGCCGATAGTCATGGTATACGAGAGCTGTGTCAACCCGACTCGGCAACCGTAGCCAGAGAAAAACCAGACACGAACCACAGACAATTCCATTCTCCAGCTCTCCACAATTACTGCGGCCGCAATGTGCCGAAATCCCACTCCTACCCACAACCCTTCAAAAACTGGGCATTTTGTGGTATGGTGCCGCTCCTTACATCCGCCTCGCCCGCGGAGGTGGAATCGCCCCTATATTTTTCCGAGGAGCAGTCCATGAAAACAACATTGTTAATGATAGCCGCCCTATTGCTCGCCGTACCCGTT
Organism: Candidatus Krumholzibacteriia bacterium; assembly: GCA_016744275.1. Lineage (GTDB taxonomy): Bacteria > Krumholzibacteriota > Krumholzibacteriia > LZORAL124-64-63 > LZORAL124-64-63 > JAGRNP01. The sequence continues at coordinate 3,806 of JADGEP010000135.1, forward strand.
TTTGGCCAGGCGCCCATCTTGACCCAGAATGTCACCCCGGATGTGATTTTCGGCAGCGGCAACGCCAATGGTGCCTTCACCGTTGACACCGCCACGGTGGGTGCGGGCACAGTTGAGCTCGGCCTGCGCGCCAAGGTCCGCTTCAACGCCAGCGGCATGCCCGAGAATACTTTCAACCAGTTCGCTGCCGGTGAGTACTACCACGCTGCCGGACTCGCCCCCACCCAGGCGGGCATCACCCCGACCTGGGGTTTCGAATGGACCGTCAACACCAACCAAAACGGATTGGGCAGTCTCTTCGTGGGTGACTACACCTATGAGTTGGGCCTGGATTACGATCCCGGCGTGGGCACCAACTACGTGGTATTTGACCCGATCACACCGACGGTGAGCACCCCCATGGGGGACCACGCCATGGGCGACAATTCGACCCCCAATGGCGGCGGCACCTCGGCTACAAGCCCGGCTCAATACCTGACCTTTCTCAGCCAATACAACGTGGCTCAGCAGTCCTGGCGCTTCAGCTGGTTCGACGCCTTCTCCACCTTCGATCCCAATGTGGCCGGTGTCTACGACATCTACCTGAAGGCGATTTCGAGCGGCGGAGTCACGGTGGCTGAAACCCACATCGAAGTCTACGTGAGCTATGGCACTCCCGTGGCTGTAGAGAACGAAACCTGGGGCGGCGTGAAGAGCCTGTATCGGTAAGGTTGAGAACGGTTTCGGTTGGAATAAGAATGATAATAAAAAGGAAGGCTCCCTCTTTTGAGGGAGCCCTTCTTTGTAGAAGTGTAGAAAACCCAAATGGTCGATTCAGAAAAAGGTGGAGGCAATACCAATCACCGGTACAACGCCTTCACTGTGCTCCAAGATAATTTTTCGGTGGCTACGGGATGAATCCAGCACCTGAAGTTTACGGGGCAGTCCCCGTTGAGTGTTGCAACGGGACGCTGCCATTCAACCGGACCAGTCAGCGGATACAACGGCGCCATCGACCCACCCACATCCATGGCCGGCAAGCCATCGGGAAGCGATTCGGAATCGGCAGGACCAAGGTGGAATTCCACGGCCATGGGCCCGAGCAGTAGATATTGCCAGGTCACCAACACAATGCTGGCGCCGGCTCCAGGGACCGGAGAGGCGAAGTCCACATTGTAGTCGCCAACCAGTGGGCTGGAAGAATCTCCCGTGTTCTGGGCGCCAACCGGCAGGGTTTCGGCCAGCCGGAGGACCAGCCCGTCCCAACCAACGTTGGTCAATACCGTGTAGCCAAACTCCACACCATGCACCTCATCTGCCGACACATTGGTCGCAATGACATAGGCATCGATTGGTACGTTGGGCTGAACCGATGTGCAAAAGTAGTTTGCATCCAAATCAAAATAGACGCCCAGCATATCTGGTTCCGGACAAACCAGAGCAAAAACCGAATTCGCCAGCAACGCCACCAAGACACACGCTAGAAAGAGTTTCATGATTGATTCCCCAAGGCCGTTGTAAAAAATATTGAACGAGTGGGGCGAGCCCGGTCATCGTAACAGATGTGCCGTCTTCTCATACGAACTATGTGGCGTCCTTATTCTGGAGTCTTCTGGTCTTGTATATCTGGCGAATTCACGATAGACTCTCCCAACGTCTCAGACGTCATAGCTGCCCCCCAATGAAAGAGCGTCGCACCATGCGCCGAACAACCGCCCTTCTGGCACTTATTGCCCTCGCCCTTTTCGCCGTACCCGCAAGCGCACAAATCTGCCTGCCAGGCTTCTTCGGTTTTGGCGGCAACGAGCCATGCGCCCCATGTGCGATCGGCACCTTTGCTCCCGATTCCGGATCTGAAGTCTGTCTTGAATGTCCTGCAGGAGAATTCCAGCCCGACGAGGGCGGCATCGCCTGCCTTCCCTGCCCCGAGGGAACATTCCAGTCCCAAACGGGCAGCGCCGCGTGCCTGGACTGCGACGAAGGATTCATCGCGCCATTTACTGGTTTTACAGAGTGTCAACCGTGCCAACCCGGATACACATCCAATGCCAATCATACGGAATGTGTCGAAGAATCGGTGGCAACGGCAGCCGTGGCTTGGGGAGCGTTTAAGACGAGGTACCGTTAGAACGGCCGAGTGTTGCAGATCTCAAAAACGGCGCGCCCCGCAAGGAGCGCGCCGTTTTTTCATCCCAATCGAATATGCCTAGTGCCCCCCACCAGGCCCACTCGATCCCGAAGGCACCCGAATGTGCTCCACCATTTCCTGGATCTCGGCCGGTGGCGGCGCCGTCATCTTCGACACCACGAAGGCCACGATGAAGTTGATCAACGCACCAACGGCACCGAAAGAACCGGGGCTGATGCCCAGGAGCCAATGCGCCGCGTCGTCCGGAGCCAAGGCTGTGCTCTGGAAGAAGAAGAACCCCTTGAACCAGAAGATGTACAGCAATGTGCTCAGTAAACCGGCGAGCATGCCAGCGATGGCGCCTTTGTTGTTCATCCGGCGGCTGAAGATGCCCATCATCAAGGCGGGGAAAATTGACGAGGCTGCCAAAC
>JADGEP010000135.1:6353-9354 GCA_016744275.1 Candidatus Krumholzibacteriia bacterium
CCAAGGCCACCACCTGAGCAGCAAAGCCCGGCGGATTGAGCCCCAGGGCACCCGCCACCAGGATGGCGCCCGCCATGGCGATGCGCCCTGCCATCAATTCGGCCTTGTCGGAAATGTTCGGCATGAGCATGCCTTTGAGCAGGTCATGACTGATAGCCGAGGAGATGGCCAACAACAGACCAGCGGCCGTCGACAGTGCCGCGGCGATGCCACCGGCGGCCACCAACGCGATCACCCAGTTGGGCAGCTTGGCGATTTCAGGATTGGCCAGCACCATGATGTCGCGGTCAACCTTGGTCATCTCGTTGCCCGCCCAGCCGTAGCCGGCGGCCTTGTCGTCCAGGCCGGGGCCGTAGTACTGAATGCGGCCGTCCTTGTTCTTGTCTTCAAAAACGAGCAGCCCGGTTTTTTCCCAATTCGAGAACCACTCCGGTGCATCACTGTATTTCAGGTTGCCATCAACCGCGCCCACGCCGCCGGTCTGGATAGTCTGCATCAGGTTCAAGCGCGCCATCGCGCCCACCGCCGGGGCGGTCGTGTACAGGATGGCGATAAAGACCAGCGCCCAACCGGCCGACGAACGCGCGTCGCGCACTTTGGGCACGGTGAAGAAGCGAGCAATCACGTGGGGCAGGCCCGCGGTCCCGATCATCAGGGACATCGTCAGCAGGAACATGTCCAGGGTTGAGCCCTTCTGCGCGGTATAGGCCGCAAAGCCGAGGTCCTGACATATCAGATCAAGCTTGTCCAACAACGCCGTCCCGTCGGCCAGGTTTCCGCCCAGGCCCAGTTGGGGAATCGGGTTGCCAGTCAACTGCAGCGAAATGAACACGGCAGGCACGGTGTAGGCGAAGATCAGCACGCAGTACTGGGCGATCTGGGTGTAGGTGATGCCTTTCATTCCGCCCAAAACGGCGTAGACAAAGACGATGCCCATGCCCACAAAAACGCCGGTTTCGAAAGGCACTTCGAGGAAGCGCGAGAAGGCCACGCCAACGCCCTTCATCTGGCCAATCACGTAGGTCAGCGAAGCGGTGATCAGGCACAAGACAGCCACGCCACGCGCGTTCTTGGAGTAGAAACGGTCGCCGATGAATTCGGGCACCGTGAACTTGCCGTACTTGCGCAGGTAAGGCGCCAGCAACATGGCCAGCAGCACGTAACCACCGGTCCAGCCCATGAGGTAGACCGAGGCGTCGTAGCCTTTGAAGGCGATCAATCCGGCCATGGAGATGAACGAAGCGGCCGACATCCAATCCGCGCCGGTCGCCATGCCGTTGGCGATGGGATGAATGCCCTTGCCGGCCACGTAAAAATCCGCTGTCGATTTGGCCCGGGCCCGGATGGCGATGTAGATGTAGACTGCGAACGTCACGCCCACCACCACATAAGTCATTGTTCTGAGATCCATTTTTTCGTTCTCCTTTGGAGCAATCCCGCGCTCGGGGTAATCGGGCTGCCTGGCTCAACGCCGGCGCCCAGGGATCGGCCTAGTCTTCGTGCACGCCAAATTTTCGGTCGAGCACGCCCATGCGGTGGGCATAGAAGAAGATCAAGGCAACGAAGGTGTAGATGGAGCCCTGTTGGGCAAACCAGAAGCCCAATTGGTAGCCGCCAATGCGAATGCCATTGAGGGCGTCGGCAAAGAGGATTCCGAAGCCAAACGAGACAACAAACCAGATGGCAATACACAACCCAACCAGTTGGAGATTAGCCTTCCAGTATTCATTTTTATCGCTCATTTTGGCCTCCTCAGAAAAGAGTGGTGAGTGGGGGGACTTAGACAACCAGAAGCGCAGTCAAAGAGTCAACGACTTGCGAATCCATTAAGTCTTTTTATCACAACCGCCTGCACCTCTGCAAGACTTTTTATATATTGTGATTTTCAGCTACCAATAAAGCGATGTCCCTACAGGTCTTCCGTATCCTCGTCCCCTAAAGGCAGATTCGCATACTGTCCCACTCGGTGTTCGCGCAGCGCCGAACGGATCTCCGAGATGATATCCGGGTCATCAATGGTTGGCGGTGTGATGATCTTCTCTTCGGCTGCCAAACGCCGGATCGTTTTGCGCAAAATTTTGCCCGAGCGGGTCTTGGGCAGCCGCACCACAACCATGGCTTTCTTGAAGGCTGCTACCGCTCCGATTTCAGCGCGGATCAAGGCCACCAGCTCTTTTTCCAGCGCCTCTGTCTCGACCTCGACGCCGTCCTTGAGCACCACCAATCCGATGGGCAGTTGGCCCTTGAGTTGGTCATCAACACCTACGACGGCGCACTCGGCCACCGCCGCGTGCCCGCCGATGATCTCTTCCATTTCGCCGGTCGACAAACGGTGCCCCGCCACGTTGATCACATCGTCGGTGCGGCCCATGATGAACACGTAGCCTTCCTCGTCGATGTACCCACCATCTGAAGTGTCGTAGTAGCCTTCGAAGCGGTCGAGGTAGGCGTTCTTGAATCCGGCTGTGTCTTGCCAGAGGTTGGGCAGGCATCCGGGCGGCAGCGGCAGCTTGATCACGATGTTGCCCATCTCGCCGGTGGGCACGGCAAATCCTTCGTCGTCGAGCACTTCAACCTTAAAACCAGGCACAGGAAAACTGGCCGAACCGCTTTTGACCCGATGCGGCTCCAGCCCCATGGGGTTGGCCACGATGGGCCAGCCGGTTTCCGTTTGCCACCAGTGGTCGACGATGGGCACATCCAAAATCTGAGACAACCATTCGTAGGTCGGCGGGTCCAGGCGTTCGCCCGCCAGATACAACGTCCGTAGGGTGCTGATATCGTACTGGCGTTTCAAGTGCGCATCCGGGTCTTCTTTTTTGATGGCCCGAAAGGCGGTTGGCGCGGTGAAGAAGGCGCTCACTTTATACTCGGAAATCACGCGCCAGAACGCGCCGGCATCAGGCGTGCGCACCGGCTTGCCTTCGTACAACACCGTGGTGCAACCGTGAATCAAAGGGCCGTATACGATATACGAATGCCCCACGACCCAGCCCACGTC
>JADGEP010000136.1 GCA_016744275.1 Candidatus Krumholzibacteriia bacterium
TCACCTGAGTGTAGATGCCCACCATGGGTTGGGCCGGATTCTGCATCAGAATCACATCCATGCCATTTTCCAGGCGCAGGATTTCGATGTTTTCCGGCAAGGCATTGAACACCGGCTCAAGCTGCAGGTCGCCGTACCGGCCGCCTGGCCCCTGTGAAAAAGAAGTGCCCGCCAACCCGGCAACCGTCAGCACCAACATCAAGACTCGACTCAGATTCCGCATTCGACCCAATCCTCTCACGCCCTGAACAGGGCCTGGTTCACAACTGCCTCAACCCACTCAACCGTTGGCGGCTTCTGCCCCATCGATGATTCCCACAAAATCTTCCGCCTTGAGGGTCGCGCCCCCGATGAGGCCGCCGTCCACATCCGGTAATCCGATCAGCTCCCGGGCGTTGCCCGGCTTGCAACTGCCGCCATAGAGAATACGCATGTGCTCGGCCACCGTGGCGCCCAACAGATCGCCCACGACCTGGCGGCTATAGGCGTGGATTTCCTGAGCCTGCTCCGGCGTGGCTGTTTCGCCAGTGCCGATGGCCCACACCGGCTCGTAGGCCAGCACGGTGTTGTAGGCGTCGGCCGATTCCAGCCGCGGCAACACACCCTCGAGCTGGGCCTTGACCACGGCCTGGGCCTGTCCCGCCTTGCGCTCTTCCAGTTTTTCGCCGTAGCAGAAGATGGCCTTCAATCCGGCCTGATGGATCAGGTTGATCTTGGCCACAAACGAGTCGTCGGTTTCGCGCTGGTATTCGCGGCGCTCACTGTGGGCCACGATGACGTAACGGGCGCCGGCTTCCTTGAGCATGCTCGGCGAAACTTCACCGGTATAGGCGCCTTCGTTTTGGTCGGCGCAATTCTGGGCGCCGGTCATGACGGGGTTTCCCGCCGCCACGGCAGACACTGCGGGAATGCTCACATAAGGAGGGCAAACCAGGACATCGCCCTTCAACTCACGACCCTGCAAGAGGTTCGATACGGCCTGGGCCAGTTCGGCACCAGCGGCCGGGCCCTTGTTCAATTTCCAGTTTCCAGCCACGAGGTAACGGCGCATGGCGGTATCCCTTTCGACAGAGTCCCATGAATAAAACGTTGTATGGGGGGTATTATAGCCAAATCGCAGTGTATTTACAGGAAGGAAAGCGGATGAATCAGGGTTATTTATGTCCCAAGTGCGGCAACAACGCCTTTGAGAGCAGCGAAATGCGCGCCACCGGTGGTTTTTTCACCAAGGTATTCAACGTCCAGAGCAAACGCTTCACCACCGTCAGTTGCACCCGTTGCCGCTACACCGAGTTGTACAAGACGGACAGCAGCACCTTGGGCAACATTTTCGACTTCATGGCCAACGGCGGCTAGATGACACTGGAATGATTCCCGAAATTGCCTAGAATGGAGCAATCACCCGGCGCCCCGGACAGCCAAAGGATTGCTCCATTGCCTATGCCCATCATCGCTCGTTGCCTGATGCTCTTGACCGCCCTCTGCCTGCTTATTGCCGAGGCGGGCGCGGCCCCCGGTCGCCACAAAGGCGAGTTCTTTTTCTACTGGGGCTACAATTGGTCCGCCTACAGCGAAAGCGACATGCACTTTCAGGGCCCCGGTTACGACTTCACCCTCAGTGAGGTCACGGCCCATGACCGACCGTCCGCCTTCAAACCTCGCGTCTACCTGAATCCGGCCAAGATGACCGTGCCCCAGTATGATGCCCGGATCGGTTACTATATCGGTGAGCGGACCAACATTTCCTTTGGCGTGGCCCACCTGAAGTACGTCGTCACTCAACTGCAGGGCACCACCATCACCGGTCACATCGATGAGTCGGTTTCAACGGAATATGCCGGTGACTACGATAACGACCTCATGCGCCTGGGCTACGACTTCCTGATGTTCGAACACACCGATGGCCTGAACTACAGCAACCTGGAAATCGAGACCATGACCCCGTTGTGGGAAAAAGGATCCGGCAGCCAGGGCCTGTACGGCACGATGGCAATCGGTGCGGGTATCGTGACACCCAAAACGGATGTCACCCTGCTGGGCGGCGAACGCAGCGACCGTTTTCATCTGGCGGGATTTGGCTTGAATACGAAAATCGGGCTGAAGTATGAATTCCTGCGTCGCTATTTCCTGCAGTATTTTGTCAGTGTGGGCTGGATGAATCTGGACGGCATCCCCACGCGGGCCGGCGGACAAGACACCGCCGACCAGAACCTGTTGTATCTCGAACACGCTATGGTCGGCGGCATGACTGTCTACACGTTCTAACGGTTCACTCGCTAAGCACCCACTCGCGGCAAAAACTCCAACAACAGCCGCGCCATGCGTTCGCGCACCAATTTGCCCACCTCCACCACATCCTGGTGAGAGAGCTGGGGCTGGCCCGTTTCGCGGGCCGGATTGGTGATGCAACTCAAGCCCACCGGCGCCACACCCAGGCGCTTCAGCAGCACCGTTTCAGGAGCCGTGGACATGCCCACCGCGTCGCAACCGATGCGGCGCAACATGCCGATCTCAGCTTTGGCTTCGTAAGCAGGGCCAGACATGCTCGCGTAGGTGCCCGCGTGCATCGGCACACCACACTGGGCCGCGGCGGCCACCAATTGGTCGGCCAAAAGCGGATCGAACAAATCAGGCAAACCACCACTGCGACCAATCTCTGCCAGCTGGGCATGACGGTCCGCGTCGGCGTCTTCAGCCGGAGCAAAGGGCCGGGTCATCAGGCCACGCAAAGGGTCGTGGAAATGCATGTCCACCTGATCGCGGATGACCATCAGGTCGCCCGGGCGGTAATAACGATTCAAGCCACCGGCGGCGTTGGTCACCACGGCGGTGTTGATGCCCAAACAAGCCAGAACGGCGGTGGGCAGCAGCAGTTCTTCACTGGGCAGGCCTTCGTAAGGGTGCAGGCGGCCCTGCATCACGACCACCGGCACGCCGGCCGCAGTTCCGGTCACCAGGCGACCGGAATGTTCGGCCACCGTGGTGGTGGCGTATCCGGGAATGTCGCCATATTCGATGGCCTCGGCGTTCTCCACCGCGTCGACAAAATTGCCCAGGCCACTGCCCAGCACCAGGCCGACTCGTCCGCTGAAGCCGCGCTCGGTCAAAAACTCGGTGGCGGCCGCCACCCGGTCCCGCCAAACAGGGGCCAAGCGGTCCAGCCGGGATTTTTGATCCAATGGATTGCTCATCAGGATTCCTTCCGCGGGTCCGAGATCTCGTCGAGATCAAATTTGTCACGCAGCGATCCGAACGTTTCGAGCAGCTCCACGATCATGGCGCCCTTGGCCTGGGCCGGCATGAAAGCGCTCTTGAAACCGTTGAGCAGCAGGTTTTCGGTTTCCAGCAAAGTCAGGTCGAAGGTGTCCACCGCCAGGCGCAATTCCGTTGCGGGCGACGTGCGGGCAAACAGGGTGTTGTCGGTATTCAAGCACACCCGCAATCCCTCGCGCAGGTAATAGCGGAACGGATGCCGCGCCAAATCCTCAATGACACAACTCTGCCGGTTGCTGCTCAGGCAGATCTCCAGCGGGATGCGATTGTCCGCCACATAGGCCATCAGCTCGGCGTCCTCTTCGAGGCGCACGCCATGGCCAATGCGATTGGCGCCACAACGGTGCAAGGCCTGATGAATGGAGCCAGGCCCAAAGCCCACGCCAGCGTGAATCGTCACGTTTTGGTTGTTGTTCATCACGTGATAGAAGGCGTCCAGATGATCCTTGGCCTGATGGTCCTCTTCGACTCCCGCCAGATCAAATGCCACCACACCGCGTTTGCGCCAGGCTGACGCCAAGCGAGCCAAATCCAGGGAACTGGCCGGATCAATGGTGCGGATGCCCGTGATGATGATGCCTCCCTGGATGCCGGTGGTTTCGGCAGCCTGCTTCAAGCCCGCGGCCACCGCAGCCACGGCGCCATCAGCCGTCAAACCAAACTCCGTATGCTTCAGGGGGCAGAAGCGAACTTCCAACCACCAGACGCCTTCAGCCGCAAAATCCTCGGCCAATTCGCGCGCCACGCGGGTCAGGTTCTCTTCTGTCTGCATCAGCCGCACGGTGTGGTCAAAATGACTGAGGAAGTCGTCCACGACGCAGGAGCGGTCCGCCGGGAAATACTTGGCCCGCACCGCTTCTTCGTCTTCGGGCATTTCCATGCCCGCCTCGCGGCCCAGCTCCATGAAAGTTTCCAGGCGCAACGAGCCGTCCAGGTGCACGTGCAGGTCGGTCTTGGGCAGCGCTTCCAACAGCGCCGTGGGTATGGCTGATCCGCGCAAAAGATCGCTGGACCGGTAATCGCCGATTTTCAAGGCATCCTCCGGGCGGCCATTCAGCCGCCTTGGCGTTCGTGTTTCTCGAGATGGTACTCGCGGATCATTTCGAGCAGCTCAACCTGAGCCTGATCGTCGTCCCGCAGGTTCACTTTTTCGGTGTCGATGATGTGCACCGGGCACAGGGCCGGCGCCCGTTCAATCCAATCTTCGTAAGCCGCGTGCAGATCCTGCAGGAAATCCAGGGGGATGTCCGATTCGCAACCACGGCCGCGATTCTGGATGCGCCCCATGACTGTTTCCGGCTGGGCCTGCAGGTAGATGATCAGGTCCGGCGGTTGCAGAAAGCTGACCATGTTGCGGAAGACTTCGCGGTAGTTTTCGTAGTCGCGGTCATCCATGCATCCGCGGCGGTGCAGCACTGGCGCAAAAATTTCCACGTCTTCGTAAATCGTGCGGTCCTGGATGGCGCTGGCCGGCTTGTCGATGATTCTCTTTTGCACCTCGAAACGTTGACTCAGGAAATACACCTGCAGGTGAAAACTCCAGCGGGTCATGTCCTTGTAGTAGTCTTCGAGGTAGGGATTGTTGATCACCGGCTCGAAGAACATTTGCCAGCCGTTGATCTCACCAATCAGGGTGGTGATCATGCTCTTGCCCACGCCGATGTTGCCCGCAATGGAGACAAAGAACGGCGTCTTGGGTTGATCCTTCTTGGGGAATTTTCTCTTCAGGCTGCGGATGCTCACGAACAGTCTACCCTTGTTTGTAGGTGCTTTCGAAATCCGTCACGATATCGCCCATATGGGCCGGCAAGATGCCGCGCACGGATTGGTCAATTTCGGCGGGAACGCCGCCATAAAAAGCTTCGGCCACGGCTCCGGCAATGCAGGCCATGGTGTCGGCATCTCCGCCCAGCGAGATGGCCAACCGCACCGCTTCAAGCCAATTGTCGGACTCCAAAAAACAGATCAGCGACTCAGGCACCGACCCCTGACAGGAAACGTCGAAGGCGTAATCCGGACGGATGCCGTCGGTCGTGCGGTCCAGGTCGTAGCCGAACTGGGCGCTGATCGCCGCCTTGATGGCGTCTTTGGATTCATCCTTGCGGGCCATGAAGACCGCCAGCGCCACCGCCTGCGCCCCTTTGATACCTTCAGGATGATCGTGAGTCACAGCGGCTGATTTTTCCGCGGCCGCCAACACCTCAGCCGCCGTCTCAAAGGCCCATCCCACCGGGCTGACTCTCATGGCCGAACCGTTGCCCCAACTGTTGTAAGGGCCCAGATCAGCCTGGATGGTCCATTTCTTGAAATTGGCGCCGTATCCAGCCAGCGGGTACAACCGGCCAAAGAGCCGGTAGTTTGCGGCATAGTCCGCATCTGTCAGCAACGAAAAGGCGGTCGCCACGGTCAGTACCGAATCATCGGTAAAGGTGCTGCCGTCGGGAAAGAGCGGAAAATCCGTCGTCTTGACCCCTTGGTGCTCGAAGGTCGACCCCAGAATATCGCCGGCGATGGCTCCAATCATATCGGTCCCCTATTGCGGTGGTGGCGGCAGATCTTCATTCAGGAAGTTGGAGTGTTCACTGGAAATGAACTTGAGGATCTGGTTCTCACCCGGCACCAGGACAAAGACAAAGGCGCCATAATTGACGTCGTCTGCCCCACTGCCAATCCGGTGATCGTAGACACCAACAGAGGTCACTCCCGGTGTATCGTCCGTACTGCCAAATTGGAGATCCAAGTCCCCACCACTGCTGAAAATCTGAATCCGCGCATTGTTGGAATCAGCAACATATATCCGCCCACTGGCGTCAACAGCCACATGGGTCGGATTGTTGAATTCGCCCGGCTCGCTGCTCGTCCGGCCAACCCAGTCGGTATTTCCACATTCCGCCGCGTAGCCCAGAACAAAATCGCTGGCAGGCGGCACAATGCAGGCCGCGTCCACGCTGAAACGCAACGGTGTTCCGCGCAAGGGATCGTCGTCCGGCGGGTTGGATGCCACATCTGTCACATCCGGCGTGGAGTCGAAGCGAAGCACCCAGTTGCGGCTGGTATCGGTATCACAGATCAACAAACGGCCGTCGATATCGGTGGCCATGCCGCCGGCCAAATGAACAAATCGCGCCGCCTCACCATCACTGTTGGCCAAAATTCCATGGGGCATAAGGTTGCCAAAATCATCGAACGCATACCGACGAACCAGCAATGAACTGGGGTCCGACAGATAGAGATAGGAAAGGGCTCCGGCAACTTGATCAATACCGGCGCCATTGACCGCCATGGCAACCGCCGACCCCATTTCGGGCAGGACGCTGGAGCCAACAAAACTCATATCCGAGCCCTGGTACCAGCTCACCTGTTTCAGGCCGTCTTCCCAGACAAAAACAAAGTCGCTCTCTTCGTCAACACACATCGCTGTCGCCTGAACCAAACCCTCAACGGTTCCGCTCACCCCAAAGGTGAGGTCGCGCTTGGACAGCATATCGCCAGTCAAGGTGAAGACCCGACCCACTGATACTTTCATGTCGACCAATTGGTCTTCGCCCTGAAAACGGGCCCACTCGCCGTATTGGCTGATGCCGAACAATCCATCGGGTTCCGGGATGGCGATTTTATTGCCGCAGCCGTTCAGCACGGTCAGAACCGGCGAAACCAGAATCAGGATCATCAACCACAGAAGTGACATTCGTGATCTCATCGATCCCTCCTTCGCCAAGCGTCAGGACTCTTTTTTCGCGCCAGAGGCGACAGGTCGATGGAAATGTGGTGAATTGTGCCGAACGTCCCCAGATCACTGAAAGCGTAGTCGACTTTCACCAGCATTTGTTTCCGTTTGAGCTGCAGGCCAAAGCCCGCGGCGAAGCCCCCTTCGGCGCGACTGGTTTCAAAACCCGTGCGCAAGAAGAGCATCTTGCCGAGGCTCAATTCAGAGCCCATCCGGAAGCTCTCTTTATAGTCAGACGGATGGGCAAAATCGAAAGAAGTCACGAGGCCCATTTTTTGACTCAGATGCCAGGTGCGAGCCGCGCCAAAGGTCCCAACGGTCGGGGCGGCAAAACTCTGAAAATCATTGGCCGCGACATAACCGTCTGACAACGGTGTTGGAGTTCCGCCCGGTGTCATGTCGTTGCCAAAGTTGCGGACCGAGAACCCGATCCGGGTATCTCCGAGGCCGACGTAGTACAAGATGCCCAGGTCAGCAAAAACCGCCCTGGTCTGGAACTCATCCAGGTTTTCCTGGAAATATTTGATTGAGCCACCCACGGAGAAACGATCCGTCATTGCCCGGGCCAAACTGGCCCCGACAAAGAACTGGTTCGCATCAAAATACTGACCAGTTCCTTCCTGATGCAGTTCATCCGTACGCAGGATATCACCCGAGCGCAGCACGCCCATCATCAACCCAAAACCGAAGTTCTGGCCCCGGCGGTGAAAACTCATGTTGTCCAGTACAATGCCGGCAGTGTATTCGGTGTGGCCAAAAAAGAAGTTCTGACGGCCCGGCGTGCGCATGATGCCCGCCGGATTCCAGAACAAGGTTGAGCCATCGTTGGCCAAGGCTGAGTACGCCTTGCCCATGGCCACGGCGCGGGCCCCCACCGGAATGCGCAGGAACTGGGCCCCGGCGGTGCCGACGTTCTCTTCACCAAACAACCGGATGAACTCAACACCCTGGGCTGGCACAGCCATCAGGATGGCCGCCAGCAATGCCAGCAGACCGAGCTTCAGTCCAGGACTCCGCGGCGTGCGCGAATTGAAAGTGTGACCTTGCTTTACCATGAGTAGGTCACCCCCCACATGACAACCCTGGGATTTTCGATGTAGCTCGGATTGACCACGCCTTTGGCGTATTCCTCACTGTCGGTATTTCCGTCAAAGACAACGTCACCCTGCCCGTCCGCAATGATGTTCTCATTCGTCCAACTGGGGTTGTAGTCACCCAAGCGGTAGCCTTCGCCGGTCCAGGGATTGATCCGGCGGTAATTTTTTACGTTTAGCAGGTTCCGAGCCTCAATGTAGAAGGTGATTTTCTGCCCGTCGGCGAAATGCCAAAACTTGTTCAGGCGAAGATTCACCGTTCCCTTGGTGGGTCCCAGGGCACTGTAGTTTTCGCCGCGGATGATTTTGCCACCACCAACGCCACCGGCTTCATACGCTTCGAAAGGCGTATAACGCTGGCCTGACTCGACCCGCGCCAAGACATTGACGCTCCAATTTCCAGGTGTTTGCCAACCGAAAATCTCAGGGCGATCCTTGTCAAAAACCGAAAAATCTGCATTCAGGCTCACGGTCCAGGGTTTGTCCCAAACCAACGGGCTGCGGGTCAATCCTCCCAGACTGATACCCGATTCGTTGTCGCCAAACTGAGCATCCAGGAAGGCCTGGTCGGCATCGCTATTGGTGCCGGTCGTGCGCTGCAACTCCGCGCTGGCCGAACCGCTGAGCCAGCGGATGGTGCGCTTGATGACGGTGACTTCCAGGCCGAGGCTGCGGGCCGAGTCCCCATTGAAGTAGCGCACCGGTTGGATATCCTTGGTTCCGGTATCATTGGGGTCGGGTGTCTCTTCGGCACCAATCGATGTCGGGTCCAAGCTGACCGCTTTGGCGTAGTCATAAATATCACGGTTGAAGAACGTGATGCCCATGCTCCACAGCCCACCAAATTCGTGCTGAACTCCCGTTTCGTATTCAACGGTCACCTTGGGGTCCAAGTCCGGATTACCCAGCAATTGCACGTCCGCGGCGATCTGGGCATCCAACTGCGGATACACATAAGCGAATCGAGGCCATTGGCTGAAATGCCCATAGTTGAAAAAGAACTTGTCCTGCGGCGTCACCGGGAAGCTCAAGCCCAAGCGAGGCGAGATGCGCATTTTCCAATCGTAGCCACCGAAGCCGAACGTCTTGCTATCAAATTCATCAGCCATTTCCTGGGTGATGAACAGATAATCATCCGGGTTGGACATCACCTTCTGCACTTCCTTGCCCGGTGCCCAGATGTCCGTCCTGACCCCCGCGTTGACGATCAGGCCCTTGTACTCGATGGAGACCTGGAAAAAAGCAGCACCGGTG
>JADGEP010000137.1 GCA_016744275.1 Candidatus Krumholzibacteriia bacterium
GGACCGAATGTTGACCTGTGACGCGGTGGTCAACCTGGCCGGAGAGTCGGTGGCGACCGGGCGGTGGACGCGGCAGAAAAAAAACAGGATCCGGCGGTCACGTTTGGCAGTGACGGGCAATATTGCCTCGGCCCTGGGCGACAGCGGGCGCGCCATGAGCCTGGTCAGTGCTTCGGCCGTTGGGTTTTATGGCAACCGCGATGGCGACGCCCTTGGTGAGGATGAACAGCCAGGGCAAGATTTTCTGGCCCGCTTGGCGGTGGAGTGGGAACACACCGCCAGCGAAGCGGCCCGGGAAAATGTCCGGGTGGTTCTTTTGCGCATTGGCGTGGTGCTATCACCCGAAGGCGGGGCGTTGGCGCAGATGGTGCCGCCATTCAACTGGGGGCTTGGAGGTCCCTTGGGCAATGGGCGCCAGTATTTCCCCTGGATCCATGTTCAGGATCTGGTGCGGATCATTCTTTTTACTCTGGATAACGAAGGTATCAATGGCCCGGTCAACGCAGTGGTGCCCATTGCTGTCATGCAGCACGAATTTGCCACGGCCCTGGCCGGCGCCTTGGGCAAGCGCTCGTGGTTGGCGGCGCCCCGGCCGGCACTGAAGCTGGTTCTGGGTGAAAAGGCGGGCATGATTCTGGGCAGCCAGCGAGCAGTGCCGAATGTGTTGAAGGCCAATGGCTTCCGCTTCACCTTCGGCGAATTGGACAAGGCCCTGCGGGATCTGTTCCCGCTCGGGCCCGAGGGGTCCTAGGATTTCGCCAGCTAGCCCCTTTTTCCGTTAACCCACCACAAAGGCATCCGCCTGCAATTCTCCCTTTTCAAATCGGTCCAGCGAAAGGCTGGTGATGATTTCGTCCGGTTGTCCGGTGGTGATCTGGGCGGCCATGCGTTTCCCCGTCACGGGGCCGAGCATGAAACCGTGGCCGCTGAATCCGCAGATGTGGTGGTAGCCTTGCAAGCCGGGCACCCCGCCGAGGATGGGGCGATGGTCAGGCGTGACGTCGTACATGCCCGCCCACTGGCGCATCATGCGCACGTCTGCGGCACGGGGGTAGAGCTGGGTCAAGGCCCGGGCGAAACGCACCGCAAATCGCAGCTGGCTGCGGGTGTCGAAATCCGCCGGATCTTCCCACTGGGGTTCATCCGGGTCGCCAATGCCGCCGACGATTTCTCCCCGCAAGCTCTGGCTGAAATAGATGCCGTTGGTGATGGAAATGACCATGGGGTCAAGGAACGGTTTCAGCGATTCGCTGACCATGATCTCGTGGCGTTCCTGACGATTGGGCAAATCCACGCCGACCTTGGCGGCCATGTGGCGGGCCCAGGGGCCAGCGCAGTTGACGACCACCGGTGCATTGATACGCCCACGGTCGGTTTCCACGCCCAGGATGCGTCCGCCATCGCTGAGGATGTCCTGCACTCCGGTGCGGATAAATATCTTCACGCCGGCACGGTGGCAGGCACGGGCATAGCCCCAGACCACGGCGAAGGGATAGGCAGTGCCGTCCCGAGGGCAAAATGTGGCGCCCTTGAGTCTTGAAATGTCCAGATCCGGCACGATCTTGAGGCATTCTTCAGGCTGCAGGAACTCTGTCGGCACGTTGCATTTGTTTTGCAATGTCACCGCGGTGCGCAGGGCCGGCAGATCGGATTCACTTTCGGTGATCATCAGGTAGCCGCCCTGGCGGAAGAAAACCTGGTAGCCCAACTCGGTCGACATGTTCTCGTAGGCCGTCACGCTTTCCTGGGCCAGGCGAATATTCTCTTCGGTCGTCCACTGCTGCCGGATGCCACCACCACAACGGCCGGTTGACCCGCTGCCGATGTATTGCTTTTCGATGACGACCACATTCTTCAGTCCGCTTTTGGCCAACTCGTAGGCTGTGGCCAGGCCATTGATGCCGCCACCGATGATGACAGCGTCGGCTGAGGCGGGTACGGGTCCACTGGAAAGGGGAATCATGCGCCGTCCTCCTGGTTGCCGGAATCCGTATCACCGGCGGCAAGGTCCAAGCCTGCCAATTGGGCAAAAGTCAGCGGCTCGGCAGGTGGCCGGATATTCGTCAGGCGAATCTCACTGGGCTGCAATCCGCGCAGTTCAGCCAATTCGCCGGCGGCTTCGCTGAGGCAGCCTTTGCCCTGACAGAACCCGGTCCCCAGACCTGTGTAACGCTTCAGGGATTCCATTTCGGTGAAGCCTTCTTTGTAGGCTTGGTGAAATTCTTGCAGAGTCACGTCTTCACATCGGCAGAGAAAGATTCGATTGGCTGCAGAACGGGCACTCATGATTTCACCTGATCCGTGGGCAAGAGGCCAAGGGCTTCGCCGGCGAAGGAGATTTCCGCTCCGCCAGGCAAGGCCTGTTTGAATATGCGGTCTTCACTTTCTTGGCATCCGCGGGGGACGAAGCCGCCGCGCTGCGGCACCAACGCCAGGTCGGCGCCCAGTTGATACGGGATGTCGTAGGCGGGTTTGCCGGTATTGCAAATGACTGCCAGGTCGGCTTCCAGGTGCATATGGCTGCCCGTGGGGCCCGGTGCGGAACCGTGGGGGTCGAACGTGGCCTGAACCTTGTGGCCACCGATGCCCTTGATCTCTTTAAGCACAACCCCGGTATTGAGCGACCACTTCAGATCGACCGCAGCGGCCACTTCGGATTGGCACCCCGATTCGGTGACGACCAGGTTCAGGGTGGCCCCGCGGGATGCCAGGAGTGCGGCGCACAGCCAGAAGTCGAGACCACCGCCGATCAGCACGGCGTGGCGGCCGTTGACCTGCAAGCCATCACGGGTCAGCAACCGGTACAGGGCGCGAGGTCCGAAAAGGCCTGGCGTATCGTTGCCCGGAAACAATCCGATGGTGTCCAGGGCGCCAGCGGCCCACACCAAATTGTCGAAACGGGCGGTCATCAAGTTGTCGCCCTGCCGCACCAGCACGCCGTCGGGAAAATAGCCAGCAACGGCTTTGGCTGCGCCCATGAACTGGACTGCACTATTTGCCGCCAAGCCATCGGCCGCGCTTTCAATGCGTTCCAGGGCAGAAGCCAGAGTGGGAAAGCGCGCCAAGGTGCCGTTGCGGTCGGCCGCCAGTTCTCTCAGAGCGGCCAGTCGCTGACCACCGGCGATGGCGCAGTCGTCCACCAGCAGAGTCCTGCCCGCCAGGTGCCGGGCCGCTTGCAGGCCGGTCGGCCCAGCGCCCACCACGATGTTGGCGAACCGGCCCAAATCTGCCTTCTGAGTAGTCACTTCGGCAGCCGGGGCAGCAGGCAAGGCGCGCACGCCACGGGCGGCATCGGGCAGGCGGCCCACGCCGGTCAGGGGACGGATGCGGTCCAGGAAAAAGCGGCTCAGGCTCGCGGGCTTGGTGAACCACTTGTAGTAGAAGCCGACCGGCATCCAGGCGCTGCCCAGAGAAAGCAGTTTCTGCATGGGAGCGCCATAAAAGGCACCGGTGTCCTGGGTATTGACCTCCATGCCCGGAAGCACGGTGGTCTCACAGGTGCGCACATTGGGCACACCGTCCACGCGCATCAGGCAGTTGGTGCAATGGCCGCGGGCACAGGTGACCCCGCGCGGGCGGCCATATTTGTGGGAATGGGAAAGATGCCGCACACCGTGGTCCCACAGTGCTACTGCCAAGCTGGTGTCCGGGCGACAGGACACGGCCTTGCCATCAAAGGTGATGGTGGCCTTGTTCGTATCCGAATCCGAGGCCGGATTCGGGAGAGGATTCTGTGCCAAAGGGGCCATCCTTTCGGAGCTGATTTCCCAGTGGTGAACCAAGCGGTTCAGGCCCCGAAAATAGGCTTCGCGTCGGGCTGCGGCAAGCTCAGTGTGTCATTATGAGGCCCTGTTTTTTTGATGCCAAATGAGCAAGATATTTCTGGTTTTGGCGCACTTGGCGGTTCATTTTACAGCCAGACCATGTTCTAGATACACCAAGCCAACCCAGAGGTTAGCCATGTCAGCGAAAAAACTGGCGGACGTCCGCGCCCTGGCGGAGAAACACCGCGTCGAATTCGTCGATCTCAAAATGCTGGATCTGACCGGCCGCTTGCATCATATCAGTTTCCCCATAGACCGCCTGGATGAAGGTGTGTGCCGCAACGGGATCGGTTTTGACGGTTCGAGCTATGGCTTCCTGAAAGTCGAAAACAGCGACATGGTCTTGGTGCCGGATCTGAATACAGCGGCCGTCGATCCCTTCCGCAAGCGGTCCACCTTGACCATGTTTGCCGAAGCCCGGTTGACTGATGCGGATCGCACGCCCTTTCCTCAGGACAGTCGCGCGGTGGCCCGCAAAGCCGAGCAGGCCATGCGCGATGCCGGCGTAGCCGACACTTCGCAGTGGGGGCCGGAATACGAATTCCACATTTTTGACGAAGCCAGTTTTGGCACCACTGAGAACAACAGCTCGTTTGGTGTCGTTAGCGGTGAGACGTTTTTCCAGAACGCCTACCATGCCTGCAATCCCCACGACAAATACGACGACTTCCGCGACGAAGTGTGTGCGGTCATGCGCGACTTTGGCATCCCGGTGCGTTATCACCACCACGAAGTGGGGGCGCAGGGTCAACAGGAAATCGAAGGCTGGTTCGCGGACCTGCCCACCACCGGTGACCACGCCGTATTGACGAAGTACATCCTGTTCAACCTAGCGGAGCAGCACGGCCTGAAGGTCACTTTCATGCCCAAGCCTTTGTATGACAATGCGGGCAGCGGATGGCACTTGCACCAGTTCCTGCTCAAGGGCGGGCGCAATGTCTTCGATGACGAGAACGGCTATGCGAATTTGTCCGAGACGGCGATGCATTACATCGGCGGCATTCTGACCCACGCCGATGCCCTCTGCGCGTTCACCAATCCGAGCACCAATAGCTTCAAGCGCCTCGTGCCCGGCTTCGAGGCACCGACGGTGCGCACCTTCGGGCGCAGCAACCGGGGCGCCGCCATCCGGATTCCCAGCTATGTCACCGACCCGATGTTGCGCCGCCTGGAATACCGCCCGCCCGATCTGACGGCCAATCCGTATTTGTGCGCGTCGGCCATCCTGATGGCGGGCCTGGACGGAGTGATCAACAAGATCGATCCGGTCAAAGCCGGCTATGCGCCGGAAGATGCCCCGTCTGATACGCGGCAGCCACAGGATTTCCTGCCCCGCACCCTGGCTGATTCTTTGGATGCGATGGAAGCCAGTCATGAGTTCCTGTTGCGTGGCGGCGTGTTCCCGGAGGCCTTGATCCGGCGCTGGCTGGAGATCAAACGTGGCGAGATTGATGCGATCAGCACCCGGCCGCATCCTTACGAGTTCACGATGTACTTTGACTTCTAGGCCGGTGGCCGTCTGGTGACGGTTTCGAGGTCTGGTGGATCTGTTCAGTCTGAAAATGGGGCCCCACTCGGGGTCCTGTTTTATTGTCACCGGGTATTCCGCAAATCAGCGATTTCGGTTATATTGCGCGGGCGGACAATTATTTCACCAGGAGAGGCCATGGATAAGATCTTCAAGGGTGTGCTTGAATTCCAGCAAGAGGACTTTGAGACTCACCGCGAGTTGTTTACCGAACTGGGGCGCCAGCAAAAGCCGCATACTCTTTTCATCGGCTGTTCCGATTCGCGGGTGGTGCCGACGCTGATCACTAAGACCAGCCCGGGCGAACTGTTTCTGGTGCGCAATGTCGCCAATATTGTGCCGCCGTTCGAAAGTTCGGCCTGCGATGGGGCGACCACCGCGGCCATCGAATACGCCGTCAAGGCCCTGGAGGTCGATACCATCGTGGTGTGCGGCCATTCCAATTGCGGTGGCTGCGGCGCCATGAACATGGACCCGGCCGAGCTGGAGCACTTGCCCTACACCCGGGAATGGCTGAAGCTCAGCCGCGAAGTGCCGGGGCGAGTGGACAAGCTCATGAGCACTGATGACCCGGCCGAACGCGAGTGGCTGACAGAGCAAATCAACATCCTGGTCCAGATGAAAAACCTGCTGACGTTTCCCTACGTGAAGGAAAAAGTGCTCGCGGGCGCGTTGAATATCCTGGGGTGGTATTACATCATCGAGTCGGGTGAAGTTTTGAATTTCAACGACGCCACCGGGCATTTTGAGTTGGTGCAATGATGTTGAAGCGGAAACTGAGCACCAGTAACCGTACTGATTTCGTAGATGCCACCGGCCTGGTACAGGCTGCGGTGCGCGAGTTGGGCCTGAATGAAGGGGTCGTGGTGGTCTTCAATCCTCACACGACAGCCGCCGTGACCATCAATGAAGGGGCGGATCCGGATGTGGTGCGGGACATGAGTGTCTCCCTGGACCGCATCGTTCCCTGGCAGGCTGGCTACCATCATGCCGAAGGCAATGCCGCCGCCCATATCAAGGCCTCGATGTTTGGCAGTTCGGTCACGGTCATCGTGGAAGGTGGGAGCTTGCAGTTGGGCACCTGGCAGAAGATCTGGTTCTGCGAATTTGACGGACCGCGCCAGCGTCACTTGTGGATTCGGCCTCTGGGTCCGACACCATAGTAGGGTGTGCGCCCATGGTGCGAAGCCGTGCGGGTTGACCGCGTTTGATTGGCGGCTTAAACTTGCCTTGAACTTGATCATACAAATCTTCCGGTGCTGGCGAGTTTGGCGCTTGTGGTATTTGTCATAACTGATAGACCTGTATTGTTTTAATCGAAAACCTTCGAGTAGAAGGTCAACTCCCTTTAGGGGTAGGAGACACATTGAAAGCCCGTGAAATCCGCGCCAGTTTTCTGGATTTTTTTGCCCAGCGTGGGCATGAAGTCGTTTCGTCATCGACCCTCGTGCCGCAGGACGATCCGACCCTGATGTTCACCAACGCCGGCATGAATCAATTTAAGGGTGTCTTCCTGGGCCTTGAGAAACGCGACTACGTGCGGGCAACTTCGGTGCAGAAATGCATGCGGGTCTCGGGCAAGCACAACGACCTTGAAGAGGTGGGCAAGGACGCCCGCCATCACACCTTTTCGAGATGCTCGGCAATTGGTCTTTTGGGGACTACTACAAAAGGGAATCCATTGCCTGGGGGTGGAAATTTCTGACCGAAGAGATGAAGCTGGACGCCACGCGATTGTGGGTCTCAGTCTACAAGGACGACGACGAGAGCTTCGATATCTGGGAAAAAGAATTGGGTGTGCCTGCCGATCGCATCGTGCGTCTGGGTGATCTGGAAAAGGGCGACGACGAAAACTTCTGGTCCATGGCCGATACGGGGCCTTGTGGTCCCTGCACCGAAATCCACTACGACCAGGGCGAAAGCATGAAGTGCGATCACCCCAAGGGGTGCTTTGTCGGTGTCTGTGATTGTGACCGTTGGCTGGAATTGTGGAACCACGTGTTTATGGAATTCAACCGCCAGGAAGACGGCACGTTGGATCCGCTGCCCATGAAGAGCGTCGATACCGGACTGGGTTTTGAACGTCTGGTGGCCGTGATGCAGGGCAAGCAAAGCAACTACGATACCGACCTGTTTGTGCCCCTGATCGCACGCATGGCCGAGATCTGTGGGCGCAAACCCGAAGGCGAAGATCGCATCAGCATGCAGGTCATTGCCGATCACGCCCGGGCCGTGGCCTACACCGTGGCTGATGGAGCTATTCCCAGCAGCAGCGACAGCGGCTATGTGGTGCGCCGCATTCTGCGCCGGGCGGTGCGGCACGGCCATCTGCTGGGGGTCGAAGAGCCGTTCCTCTACCGCATCAGCGAGCTGGTCATTGACGAGATGAGCGAGGCCTACCCTGAGTTGGGCGAACGACGGGCCCGCATCCTGGATGTGATCCGCAAGGAAGAAGAGCGATTCCTGCGCACCCTGGCGGCTGGCCTGCAGGTGTACGCCGAATTCAAAAAGACCATGGTGGCTGACGGGCGTATGGAGCTGAATGGCGACGAGGCCTTCAAGCTGCACGATACATTCGGCTTCCCCGTCGATTTGACCGGTGTGGTGGCCGCCGAAGACGGTTTCACCGTGGACATGGCCGGTTTTAAGGTCTGCATGGAGAAGCAACGGGTGCAGAGCCGCCGGGAAAACAAGTTCATGGCTGGCATCACGCCTTGGCAGCCGATCGCCGAGGGGCTGGATCTGGGTGGATTCAACTCTGTTTTTGAGGGATATGAGCGGCTTTATCAGGAAGCGCGGGTGGTCGCAGTCCGGGGCGCTGGCCAAGATGATGACGAGCAGGAAATTGTTCACATCCTTTTGGACAAGACGCCGTTCTACGCTGAATCCGGCGGCCAGATGGGAGACATTGGCACCATCGGTTGTGCGGCCTCGGATGAATTGCTGAAGGTGCTCGACACTCAGACTAGTCCCGAGGGGCCGGTTTGTGTGTTGCGCGGAGCGGTTGAAGAAATGGTGACGAGATTCCGCACCGACGCGTTGGTGCAGTTGCAGGTTGATCCGGTCAATCGAGCTGGCTCGATGCGTAACCATACTGCGACTCACCTTCTGCACGCTGCTTTGAGAAATGTGCTCGGAGATCACGTCGAGCAGGCCGGTAGTGTGGTTGAAGCGGGGCGCCTGCGTTTCGATTTCCGGCATGACCACGCCCTGACTAAAAACCAGGTTGATCTGGTCGAAGCGATGGTCGCCAAAGCGATCGCCGAGAATCGCGCGGTTCTGACTGAGGTGGACGTCAGCATCGAGGAGGCCAAAGCCAGGGGCGCCATGGCCCTGTTCGGCGAAAAATACGGCGACAAGGTGCGCGTGGTGCAGATTCATGGTGGGCACCGGATCTCGGCCCGTCAGCAGGATGACTATGGCCCGGTCTATTCGGTGGAATTGTGTGGCGGCACCCATGCATTCCGCACCGGCGACATCGGTCCGTTCCGCATTCTCAGCGAAGGCAGTGTCTCGGCCGGCGTGCGGCGCATTGAGGCCGTGACCGGGCCGGAGGCCGCTGCCATGGCCTACACTGAAAGAGAACAGGTGCGTGAGTTGCAGGGAATGATGCGACGAGGCGCCGGTTCAGTGGCGGAGCAGACCCAGGCGGTGATCGCTGAGCGGGATGAATTGCGCCGGGAACTGGCGCGGTTGCAGCAGGACGCTGCCCGAGCTTCGCTGAGCAGTGCCCTCGATACGCCTCGCGATGTTGCGGGTCTGAAAGTGATTTCGGCCCACGTGGATGCCGAAGATAAAACGGCCTTCATGCAACTGGGCGATCACGTGCGCGACAAGTTGGGAACCCAGGCGGTGGTCGTACTGACTGCCGAATTGGACGGCAAGTCGACCCTCTTGGTGACCATCACCTCGGATCTGGTCGATAGTA
>JADGEP010000138.1 GCA_016744275.1 Candidatus Krumholzibacteriia bacterium
CTATGGATTCACCTCAATACCGGGCGCCACGACAGGCTGGTTGCTGGACACGCCTGCTGCCGACTCGTTGGTCCAAAAGTTGCCCATACTGATGGGCGGTTCCCAGCAGAACATCGTCGCCTTTTTGGGGGGCATGTTGGTGCCGCTGGGCAATGAGGCCCTTTTGCGGGTCGAGATCAATGACCGGCAAATGAATCTGATGCCGATCCTGGCCGGACAGGGCGCTGCACCGCTATGGCGAGCCCAGCGAGGGGACTCTCGCAACAGTGGAGCCTATCCGCTGAAGCAGGTTGTTTCGGCCGTGCCGGTGCAGGCACCGCTGGCAGACCGGTTGCGGGCCTTTCCCAATCCAGGCAGCGGCCGTATCGGATTCCGGGCCCAGGATGGTTCCTTGAGTGCTGGCGCGCACCTGGAAATTTTTGATCTGCGCGGACGCCGGGTGCGGCAGGTGGCTGGAGTCAATGACGCTGGAGTGATGCATTGGGACGGCCGAGACGGGGAAGGCCGGCACCTGGCGGCAGGAACTTATCTCGCGGTGGTGAAAGCTGGCGGACGTCGGCTGACGACCCGGGTTTTGCTGACCCGCTAAATGGGCTCGCTAAATAATCGGGCAAGAGCGCACTTTCCTGATGCCCCTAAGCCGCTGACCATGATAGATTGCTGTCATGGATATGAACGACCCCCACCAGACTTCGCGCGCCTCAGGCCCCGCCAATGCCGGCAATTACTGGCAGTTGTTGGCGGCCGCCGACGATGCCCTGGATGTGGGCGACTTTCCCGCCGCTGAGCGCCGCTATCTGGATGCCTGTGACCTGCGCGAAACCTCCCCTGGACGAGTTTTTGTCACCGAGAAAATCGGCGATGGTTTGCGGCGCCTGTTCAAGCGGTCTGCCAATGACCGTCCGGTGGCCGATCAGCCCGGCCGCTGGACTCGTGTCAGCCGGGAATTCGTGGACCGTTTCACCCAAACTGGGGAACACATTGTCCGCGATGGTGTCCGGCTGTCCGAATTGCGCCCTGAAGATGATGCCGAGACCAACCAGCCAGTGTTGGAGTCGGCCTTGTTCCTGGTGGCCCGTAGCCGCATTTTTCAAGACGAACCCGCCTCGGCAGTGCCCCTGTTGAAGGGATTGTTCCGCACCGCAAGCAGAACCGGCCGCCCATTCAGCGTGCAACTGGTGCGGCACGATCTGCCACTGACCGAAGAAGACCGCCTGTGGATGGCCCGCAAGGGCGGCGAGTTGGTTGAGTCTTTTGTCGAACAGGGGCATCTGCGCCAAGGCGCTCCCGAGGCCGAAGAATGGGCTCAGGTTTTCCTGCAGTTGTTGCAGTCCCGCTATTTTGGTTCCACCGGCCGCCTGGAGGAAGAGCGATCCTGGCTGGAAGCGATCACTGCTGATCGTCTGCTGGGACAAGCAGGGGCCAGTGTTGATCTGTACCGCGCCTATCTGAGCGCGAATCCGGAGCCGGGGCCGCGGGCCGACGAAGGCCGGGTGCGTCTGCTGGAGTTGTTGGGCAATACTCACAGAGTCAATTTTCCAGTCCCACGCTATGCCGAAGCCCTCGGTGCGATGCAATCGGCGGGGTTGGCGAGAGGCAGTGAAGCCAGCGGACGTTTTGAAGAGGCCATCGCTCGCCTGGAGTACCGGCGCCCTGAGGCGGATCCGGCCTTGGGGCAAGCACCGGCCTGGGGGTCGGTGGCCGTGGAACCGGATGGACGCGTGGCGGTCGTCTTCTGGTGGGACAACGAACCACGTGACCTGGCGTTCTGGAATCCCGGCGATGATCCCGGCCCTCTGAATGAGTTCCTATCCGTTTGTGATGGCCGCTTGTTGGCCGCCGACGACGCCACATTGGCGGTCGTGGCCGGTCAATGGGAAGATGACCCCGCGCCCTGGACGGCTGATCAATTTGTGGCCGCTGTCATGGAGAGCCGATTGCCGGCCGAGGGTTTGGAGGCGGGCTCGCTGCTGCGCTTGTCCTTGGCGGAAACGGGGCCATGGCGCTCGGCTTGGCGGCCGGGGCTGGGCCACAGCCTGTTGGAACCACCACACAGTTCAAGTTTGGTCGAAGCCTGGAAACAGGGCACGGCAGCGGCGGCCCTGCAGGCGGGCCTGACCTTCCTGGCGGTGCGCACCCGCATTGCCGAGGCGGACATCTCCCTGCGGGCGGGCATCGGTGAAATGGCCCGTCGCGGCGATCCTGCATCCCGGTTTTTGTACGGTTTTCTGATCCTTGAAAGCGAAACCCAACGGGCCCTGGACGCCTCTTTTGAACCCTGGACGCTGCCCTTGCTGTGGACCCGCCCGGATCCCTTCGGATGGACCACCAGTGGTCACGCTCCGAGCGGCTCGGCGCTGGCGCCGCAGGCGGGCATCCGCCCGGATCTTGGCCGCAGTGATCTGACTATCGTAACGACCGGCAACGCACCGGCGGTGCTGGCGGCCTGGGGAGACGGCAAGCAGAAGTGGCGCGTGGTCCTGGACCGCATGGACCGGATGGAATCGTTGTCCCAGGTGGCCGGTGGAGTTGTCGGGCCGGTGACGCTTATTCCGCGTGATGGACGGGTGCATTCTCTGACCGACTCCTTGCGATTGCTGGATGAGCTCTTGAGCACTGAACAACCTGAAGAAGACGGTCTGCTGGCCCTCTTTCACTGGACTCGGTTGATCGAAACCCACAATGGGGATCTGCTCGATTTTCGCCAGGTGCGCCCACGCTCCGGGGCACCGGTGGCCCTGTATGATCGTTATGCGGAAGCCGTTGCTCATGTCGCGACTGATGCGCCGGGATTGGCCGCCGATGGCTCCCTGGACAATGACACCCTGCGTACTTGGGGCGGGCAATTCAGCCAGCGGGTGCGCAAGGCGGGCCTGGTCGCAGGCTCGGTGGACCAGTTGCACACCGACCCCTTAACCCTCGATAGCCTGTGGGGTGTCTTTGAAGGCAGCGACGCTGCCTGGGTTTTCCTGGACAGTGCGGCGGTGCATTGGTCGTTGTACGAACGCGGTGAAGTCGGCATCTCCGAGCTGCACGTTTTGCTACACAGCCGCGGTGGGCGGCATCTGAGTTTGCTTTCGGCCGCCGGTTGGCAACGCACCGAATTGGAAGAATTGCTGGGCGAATGGCTCGGGGTTTTTGGCAGCGCCTACTGCCTGAGCCTGACCGATACGCGCACGCCGGTTCTGCGCCTGGCTGACCGCGGTGTACGGCCCGAAGCGGTTGCCCTGGCCGCCGAAGAGTTGGCCGCCCAAGCGACCTGGATCGAGCGCAAGTTTACCGAAGAAGGCGCCGGCACGGTGCGCTTACCGCAATCGGGAAATGCCGCGCGTTTTTGGCGCCAGGTTCGTTCTGGTGATTTGCCCTTTGGGGGCCAGGGGTGGAGCTATCTCGAAGAGGATTCTGATCTATATGGCCTTCCCGACGCCGCTTTGGCAGTTCCGGTATTGCAGAGCCTCAGCGGTGCGGAAATGGGCGTAGCCGAACAGAATACCCGCGCGTCCTGGGCTGAGGCGGACACCCGGCGCCTGGAGCACGGCGTGGCCATGCGCAAACTGTGCGCTCTGGAAATCGCTTCGTTGATGGCCGGTCGATGGCGCAGCGTGGACATTCTGGACACCCGTTGGTGGCGGCTGTTGCGTCCGTTGGATCCGGCGCAGGCCGCTGCCGAAAGCACGCGGCGGTTGCGCCCCTGGGATGGCGAGCAGGCGGCCCAATTGGCGACCAATGGCGTGGCCCGAACTTTTGACTTGCCGAACAATGGAGCGGGTGCGCACCGCGGCGGTGAGTTGGATCAGCGCATCCTGACGGCGGTTCGGCAATGGTTGGAACGCCAACCGGGGCGGGCCTCCGCTGCTACCGAAGCTCATGGCAATGAGGCGTCGCGGTTGCCAACAACGGCTACGGTGCCGGCGGCGGGCGTGCGCCTTTTGGTTGGTGATTTGACACCGGTTTGGGCCGGCTTGAATGCCCACCTTACCCAAGCCTGGGAACGCGGAGACCTGACGAAATGGGTACTGTGGGTGGCTGATACCATGCCCACAGGCGCGGCTGAGTTGGTGGCCGGCAGTGGCGTGTGTGGCATCTCGGTTTGGGCCGGATCCAGTGATGAACGAGCACCCGCGCCGGTGGTGTGGGTCGAACCCGAAGATTTCGCCGACCCGGACTTGCGGCAATTGTTGGCCACCCGGCCCCCTGAATTTATCGTGGCCGACGACTTGGCTGACTGGTTGCCCAATGCCGACCGGGATGCTCAGGAAGCCGCCTCGGCTCTGCGCGCGATCCTGGACTGTGGTGCTTATAGCACGGTGTTGCGGGCGCGTGCCTTGACTCCCAGTTGGGCAGGATTCCTGACCGAGGCCTGCGGTGCCGTGTTGGCTCCTGGAGCGGGAGCGGGAGCGGGAGCGGGAGCGGGAGCGGCTCAGGCGACGGAGGCGTCGCCGCCAGCTGAGTCTTCCGATCAGTTTCCCGAACACCATGCCGAATTGTGCCTGGATTGCGGGCACGCGGATCGGGCTTCCGCTTTGGCCAGCCGGTTGAAGCTTCTGATGACCCGTTTGCCGAAAGTATTGGCGAGCATTGCGACTCAGCCCAACGATGTAGAAGGCGAGGCCGCTCCGGCTCACGATCGTCAATTGCTGCCCCTGGATTGGCTGGGCCGTTTGGCGGGATTGAGCAGCGCCGAAGTTGGCGAAGGTATTCTCTTGTTGCGCTGGGCAGCGCGACTGAACGGAGACTCTCTTTCGGCGGCGGGCGAAGCCCGAGGTGGTGGAGCGGGTGGCGGCCACACTTTGATCATCGCCCAACGGTTTGCCGACTTGGAAGTGGTGCTGGAGCGCCTGTCGGACAACTTGTCGGTGTTGGTGCCTTTGTGGCTTGAAGGTGCAGCGGTGCCCGGACTGCTGGGGCGCATTGATCTGGAGCAACCGCCGGTGCGTATTGAGGCGCGAGAGTTGGCCCTGGTTGACGCCTTCCTTTGCGCCATGGCCGCCAGCGACACTTATGCGACGGGCCTGGTCTACCGTTGCCCGCGCGGGCTGTTGAATTCGGCCACCCGTTTGGTTGGTTGGGATGGATCGGCTCCTGAAGTATTGCCGGCGTTGTTGAGTGGCCTGGGACTTTTCCGCTCCCGCATCGGTGATGTGCTGGCTTCGGCGGTAGAAACCGGTGCAGGATTCCGGATCGATACGGGATTGAATGAATTGCGCACGCCAGAACGGGAGTTTATGGGCCTGGGCGTGGCTTTGGGGTTCTGGCGTTGGCTGGGACCGGCCAACCCTGGGGCCGTGCATCTGGTGGATTTGTTGACCGTCGCGGGCAGCCCCACAGTGAGTCAATCTCAACTGGGATGGGACTTGCTGACAGCTCAAACCACGGCGCGGTTCCCGGTATTGGCAACCGCGGTGCCCGTGTTGGCAGGAGAGGGAAAAAAAAACGCGCCGCGTCCGAGGCTGGGACAATTGCGGCGCTTGTTGTCTTCAGGAGTAGAAGCCAGCGACGAGTTGGATCCGGCCGTGGCGCGAGTGCACGAGCTGACGCGAAATGCTGGTGACCCGGCCTTCCTGGTGCTCAAGGGAATGTTGGGTACGGGGCGCCACGAAGCGGTGGTGCGCGGACTTTTACGCACTCTCAATCAGGGCGATGATCCGGGAGCCGTGACGATCTATTGTCCGGACGAGGCCGTGGCTGCGATGATCTCTCGCGAGTTTATTCGGCACCATTATTTGGGGCCGCTGGATATCCGCGTGCCGGCCCAGGGAGCTGGAGTGCCCGCCGGGCCCAGTGCCTTGCCCGCCCTGGCCGAGCCGGGTTCGGCCGTGATAGTCATGTGTGAAGTGCAACGGTTTGATCCGGAAACCCGCTACCGGGTCGCCCAGATGGGTCGCGGCAAACTGCTGTTGCTAACTGCCGATGCCGTGGCCAGCGCCGAACCTTGGGAGCATTTGTTCCTCACCACGCCACGGGCCAATGACATCATCGAATTGCAGGGACAACGTCTGTTGAGCAAGGCCATCTGGAGTGAAGTGCGCGGATTGGCCCCGGAAAAACTGCAACCATCGGGGCCAACCCGGCGACACAGCCGTGGGCACCTCGAGTCTGGGTATGCCGCCAATCTTGTGCAAAGCCTGGCGCGCGTCGCGGCCGCCCATGAAGAGGGCACGCTGCCTGGGATCTTGCGCCTGACGACCCCGATGGCGGCGGATCTGGACTACATCGGCGGACAGTTGCGAGACCGCGGTTGGCTGGCTGTTCCGGAGCAGAAAGTCGACGATTTGTTGCTGCCTGGACCACGTGAAATTTTGGCGGCCGCCACTGATGTCCTGGCCCGATGTGGAGACTTGGCCCTGGCGTTCCCAGTCCAGCCAAAGGTTACGAATCCGGAAGCAGAAACGGCGTCCGAGCAAGGGCGTGACTCAGATGAGACCACTGATAACGGAGCTGAGTCGGATCCGGAAAAACGGCCGCTTGCAGTGGATCCGGATTTGATGATGCCGCTTTTGCTCGGCCCTGAGTCGCGGCGCGGTTGGCAGGTCTGGTCTCAAGCCCAGGAGCCTGATGCTGACCAGACCCTGGCCCAGTTTGTGGGCAGCCTGGTGGGTATGCCTTGGGCCAATACGTTCTTACGCCATCGCGATGCCCGCCGACGCTGCGAAGAAATGCTGGCCCAATGGGGCGAAGAAACCCTCCGGGACTTGCTGCGAATGCCTCTCTGGGAGGCCTGGTGGCACACGATGAATGATGACCTGGGAACGGCCGGTGCCGGGTCGCGACGGCCTTTGGCCCTGCTGACTGACACCTTGCGGTTGCCAGGATGCCGCGTGCCTGGAGCAGTCTATCTCTGCCTGGGGTCGGAGCCCGCCCGTCAGCACTACGAATTCCTGGGACGTGTGACCGACAGTGCACTGGTGCTCTATCAAGAACAGTCACCCCTGCCGGGCGATGTCCAGGCGGGCTGATCCCGGCCACAAGTCTTGTTCCGGCGTGCTTCAAATACTAGCTTTCGGGTCTGGCCCGGATTGCCCGGATGGGCCGGACCACCATACACATATCGCACGTCCTACTCACGGGAGCCCTCGAAATGGACAATGGAATGAAGCCTTTGGCGCACACCTTTGAACCGTATCGCATCAAGGTCGTGGAGAAGATCCAACGAAACAGCCGCGAAGACCGGGTACAACACCTGCGCGATGCCGGCTACAACGTGTTTAAGGTGCCCTCGGCGGCCATTTATGTGGACCTGCTGACTGACAGCGGCACCGGTGCCATGAGCGACATGCAGTGGGCCGCGCTGATGACCGGCGATGAGGCCTATGCCTACAGCAAGAGCTTCGCGGAGTTCGAAAGCTGCATTCGGGAAATCTTCGGCTACAAACACGTGATCCCGACGCACCAAGGCCGTGCCGCCGAAGGCCTGCTGTTTGCCACGACCCTCAAGGAAGGGTCAGTGGTGCCCAACAATATCCATTTCGATACCACCCGGGCGAACGTCGAGCATCAGGGCGCAATCGCCTTGGACTGCATCGCTGACGCCGGGCTGGACCCGACCCTCGAAGCACCATTCAAGGGCGACATGTCTTTGAAAAAGCTGGCCACAGCCTTCGAAAAATACGGAACCGAGCGCATCCCTTTTGTGATGATCACGATCACCAACAACAGTGGTGGTGGGCAACCGGTCAGTCTGGCCAACGTGCGAGAGGTCTCGGACTTCTGCAAAAAAATGGGCGTGCCCCTGATTTTTGATGCCTGCCGCTTTGCCGAAAACGCCTGGTTTATCCAGCAGCGGGAAGAGGGTTGCGCCGAAAAAACGATCATGGAGATCTGCAACGAAATGTTTGCCCTGGGTGAGGGCTGCACCATGAGCGCGAAAAAAGATGGCTTGGTGAACATCGGCGGATTCCTTTGCCTCAATGACGATACCATGGCCCAGAACGCCACCAACCTGCTCATCCTCAGGGAAGGTTTTCCCACCTATGGCGGCCTTGCGGGCCGGGATCTGGCGGCCGTTGCCCAAGGGCTGCGGGAGGTCATGGATCCGGACTATTTGGCCTACCGCATTGGCCAGGTCGCCCGTCTGGGGGCCCGGTTGGATGAGCTGGGAGTGCCCTACTTGCGTCCCACCGGTGGCCACGCCGTTTACATCGATGCCATGACGGCTCTGCCGCACATTCCGCAGAGCCAATTCCCGGCCCAGGTCTTCACCGCGGCGCTCTACCTGGAAGGTGGCGTGCGCGGAGTGGAAATCGGCAGCCTGATGTTTGAGCATCGCGATCCTGACACCGGCCAGATGGTGCATCCGGCCATGGAGTTGGTGCGCTTGGCCATTCCCCGCCGGGTCTACACCCATACTCAATTGGATTACGTGGCTGAGAGCTGTGCGCGGGTCATGGAAATGGGCGAACGGTTGCGCGGCCTGGAGGTCACTTGGGAACCGCCCAGTCTGCGGCATTTCACCGCTCAATTGCAGCCCGTTGGTGGCGGCCGCATGGTTGCCGAGGCCTAGGCATGGCAACGCGCAAACCCCTGTTGCAAGCCGAGGGATTGCCGGGCCCGTTGTGGACCATGGTGGAACCACGTTTGGCGGGGGCTTTGCTGGCGGTGGGATTGGGCGATGCGTTTGGAACGGTGCGCATTTCCGGTGACGACTTTCCCGGCGATGAAGACGCCTGGTACAGCACGATGCCGGTTGCCCCGGAGGGGGCGGGACCGGTGCTGACGGTGACCTGCCATCCAGACGCTTTTTGCCGACACCAGCCGCTGAAATCGACTGTTTTGGCGCCCGAGGAAATTTGGAAACAGGTGCCGGCGCCGGCAGCGGAACCGTTTTTGGATCCGGCAGAGTTTTCACCGGAACGCACCGATGTTTTTTTGCATCATCACCTGCTGACGGTGGCTGACCTGTGGAGCGATAAGCTGGCCGTGCACAATGTTCCCAAACACCTGACCGAGGCTTTTGGGGCAGCATGGGCGGTAGTGGTTGACGGGCGCCTGAACCGGCTGCACTTGCCCGGATATCCCATGCCCGAACGCCGGGGGCGTTTCTCTCGTCTTTTCAGCGCTGCGGGCATCCTGCTACCTGACCATTGGCAGATTTTCCAGGCCCTCTGGGATGGGGGACTGGAGGACCAAAGGGCGGTGTTGGGGG